>NZ_FOHT01000021.1:0-100043 GCF_900111425.1 Draconibacterium orientale
AAGGAACCGCCGTATACGAGAACCGTACGTACGGTGGTGTGAGAGGTCGGAAAATAAAGTAGGAGGAAAACTATTTTATTTTCCTCCTACTCGATTGATTAATGTGTGATTTTATTCCGATAAAAGTAGTTAAACGAGCAAAAAGTGGTGCTATCACTGTCGTTTTGTAAAATCTCTCCGGTGATAACCGACATTTTGTATCGGAGAACATACTTTTTATAGGTGATAAGACCCTTTATGTGGGTGATAAGGCATTTTTTATGGGTGATAAGACCCTTCAGGCAGGTGATAAGAGCTCGTGGCATGGTGATAAGTGGGTAAAAGGGAGTGATAACAGGGGAAAACGGATGTAATACCAAATTGACCACAAAATGCTGCATATGAATTTGTTCTTTTCCGTTTCTTCTGCCTTGAAAAATTATAACGTAGCTCGGCTATGCTAAAATTTTTCGCCTTGTACAAACGGAAAATAACCGACATATCCAATACGGCATTTTATAATCAAATTGGTATAATATTGACATTTTGTAAAGCCATTCATCGGTGCCCGGTATCAACACTTATTGGCTTCAGGTTCGTACATGTCCGGTCATCATTTAAACTTGATAAACTATCTTCCATCTTCCGTCTTCCGACTTCCAACTTTTTATATATTTGTGTTCTAAATCAATTTTAACGATGCAGTATTTATTATTTATAAGTGGTGGCGAGATAGTTTTGGTAATGCTGTTGGCATTGTTGTTTTTCGGGTCGAAAGCGATACCCGATATTGCCAAAACACTGGGGAAGGGAATGCGTGAGTTTAAGAAAGCCACAAACGAAATAAAACGCGAACTCGATAACCATACTTCTGATATTCAAAAAGATATTAACGAGGTTTCTTCAACCGTTAAAAAGGAAACTACCGATATTCAAAAAGGTATTACCGACAAGTTGAAGGATTAACACAAAAAATCATTTTAATGATTATACTTTCCATATTGGCTTTGCTGGCTTGCTTTATTTTGCTTGCCCGTGTTGTCGATTTGTTTTTTATATCGTCTTTGGATAAAATATCGAAAGACCTGCGTTTATCGAGCGATGCCGCCGGAGCCACATTGATGGCCGTGGGGTCGAGTGCTCCTGAGCTGTTTGTAGCACTGTTTGCCGTTATAAAACCGGGCGAACATCAGGCCATTGGTATCGGAAGCATTGTGGGAAGCGCCATTTTCAACCTGCTGGTAATCGTTGGTGCATCGGCACTGGTGCGAAAAGCCACATTAACAAAAAGCCCGGTAATTCGCGATCTTCTTTTTTATTCGCTTTCGGTGGCTCTCCTGGTGGTTTTTATCTGGGACGGAAAACTCGAATTGTGGGAAACAGCGGTATTCCTGGCCGTTTATGTGCTGTATGTAATTGCGGTGGTGTACTGGCGAAAGTGGTTTAAATACGAAGATAAACAAAGTGATGTGGAAGAAGAGGCCGATTGTAACCCGAAAGGAATTCTGGCGCCGTTTGATCATTTTCTGTGTTTTATTTTTCCGAAACCAAAACGCTACTACCTGGTATTTTTTGTCTCCATCGTTTTAATTGCTGCATTAAGTTGGGCATTGGTGGAGCTGGCGGTTGTTATTTCGCACGAATTAAATATTCCGGAAGCGATAATTGCACTTACTGTTCTGGCAATTGGTACCTCAATCCCCGATTTGTTTTCGTCGCTTATTGTGGCGCGTCAGGGACGTGGCGATATGGCCGTTAGTAATGCCATTGGATCCAATATTTTCGATATTCTGGTAGGCCTGGGATTGCCTTTCATCCTCGTAATGCTTATTTCTGGCGGTACGATTGAGGCCGGTGGAAACCTGCTGGGTTCGTCGCTTATTTTGTCCGGATCGGTAGTATTGCTGATTGTGCTTTTACTTGTTCAACGCTGGAAAGTCGGGAAACTTACCGGAGTTGTGCTTTTAGTGGCTTACCTGGCCTATGTGCTGTATGAAATACTAAAGCTGTAGAATTGGAGTTTATCCTATAAATAATTGCATTGATAAGAGCTGAAAACATAACAAAATCGTTCGGAGCACTTGAGGTGTTAAAAGGAATTGACCTGGATATTCCGAAAGGAAAATTGTATTCAATTGTTGGTGCCAGTGGGGCAGGGAAGACTACTTTGCTGCAAATTCTGGGAACGCTGAGTAAACCCGATAGCGGGGAGCTCTTTTTCAACGACACAAAAATCTCTGATCTCAGCGAAAAAAAGCTGGCCGATTTTCGTAACCGCGAAATTGGTTTTGTGTTTCAGTTTCATCATTTGTTGCCCGAGTTTACGGCATTGGAAAATGTTTGTATTCCGGCATTTATAGCCAAAACACCAAAAGCAAAGGCCGAAGCCCGCGCAAAAGAATTGATCGATTATTTGGGACTGGCAGATCGTATGGGACATAAACCATCCGAATTGTCGGGTGGCGAAAAGCAACGCGTGGCAATGGCGCGTGCGTTGATAAACAGCCCGTCGGTGGTGATGGCCGATGAACCATCGGGAAACCTCGATTCCACCAACCGAGACGAGCTGCACGACCTGCTTTTCAAATTGCGCGACGACATGGGGCAAACTTTTATTATTGTAACTCACGATGATCATTTTGCCGAACAATCAGACCAGATTATCCATATTAAGGACGGAATTATCGAGTAAAGAAAGTGGCCAGTGATCAGTCGCAGTATTCAGCATCCAGCATCGAGTATCCAGTATCCAGTATCCAGCATCCGACATCCAGTATCAATCTTCTCATAAAATTGAACAATGGAAGAAATAGCTGATCTAAAAGAGTTCCTCGACGAAAAGGTTGAAAAGTACAATCAACCCGAATTTATTGAAACCGACCCAATTCAGGTTCCCAAGCAATTTGCTGAAAAAGAAAATATTGAGATTTCCGGATTTCTGGCGGCAACCATTGCCTGGGGAAATCGTGCTGCCATTATAAAAAACGCTTTGCGTTTAATGGCTTTGCTCGATAATCAACCATACGACTTTGTGTTAAACGCCTCGGAAAAGGAACTCGACCGGCTGCAAAAGTTTGTGCACCGCACATTTAATGGCGACGATTGTATCTATTTTATTTGCTCGTTACGAAATATCTACAAAAATCACGGGGGCTTGCAAAAGGTTTTTGAAGGTGGATTTCAACAGGAACAATCGGTAAAATCGGCTTTGGCACATTTCCATTCGGTGTTTTTCGAAACGGAAGGCGAACGCACACGCAAACATATTTCGAATGTAAACAAGGGAGCATCGGCCAAACGCCTGAACATGTATTTGCGCTGGATGTGCAGAAATGATAAAGCGGGTGTGGATTTTGGCTTGTGGAAAGCTATTCCGCAATCGGCGCTAATGTTGCCGCTGGATGTGCACACCGGAAATGTGGGGCGAAAACTCGGGCTGCTGCAACGCCGCTCAAACGACTGGAAAGCGGTGGAAGAAATTACCGCCACCTTGCGCGAATTCGATTCCAACGATCCAATAAAATATGACTTTGCACTGTTTGGATTGGGAGTTTTTGAAAAATTCTAACCTTTGTATCTTTATTACACAGAGAACCTCGAAGGAGGCTCAGATATTCACAAAGTAAAATAAACTTTGTGCTTCTTTGTGTGGTCTTAGTGAATCTTTGTGTAACAAGTAGGTATTAAATGATTTATTATGTAATGGGTAGAAACAATTATTTCCAATTCAAACAATTCCGGATCGAACAGGCGCGTTCGGCCATGAAAGTGGGTATCGATGGCATTTTGCTGGGAGCGTGGGCAGATGTTGGCGATTGCAATACGATTCTCGACATTGGTACCGGAACCGGATTAATCGCATTAATGCTGGCCCAGCGCTCGCAAGCCAGAATTACCGCCATCGAAATTGAGAAAAATGCTGCCGAAGAAGCCACAGAAAATGTTGCTGCATCGCCCTGGAAAGATAGGGTAGAAGTAGCGAATGTTTCGTTACAAAACTTTGCTGCCGAAACTACTTCAAAATTCGATTTGATTGTGTCGAATCCTCCTTTCTTTCAGAATTCGCTAAAAGCAGATAATGAAAGCCGCTCGCTGGCAAGGCATACGGATAGTTTGTCGTACGAAACGTTAGTACAAAGTACCTCGCAGTTATTATCAGAGAAGGGACGATTTGCATTTATATTTCCTGAAACAGCATCAATGGAAATTGAAAAGCTGGCACAGCAAAATCAATTGTATATAAGAAGAATAACGAGGATAGCTCCCAATGAGAAAAAACCGGCGAACCGGATTTTAATGGAGATGAGTAAAAAGGAAACAGCGACAGTAACCGATGATCTTGTAATTTACAATAACGATGGATCGTGTAGCGATAACTTTAAAACCTTAACCCGTGATTATTACCTCAACTTTTAAACAAAAAACAGAAACGGATTAAAAATCTGGTTCATTTGCTGCGAGAAACGTTTGATGGCATCGTGGTTAATGTGCGAAACACTGTTTTCAATCTTTGCCACTTTCTTTACAATAAGCTTCTGGAAAAAATTCATTTTATTAAAGTCGAACTCTCCACCCAGGCATGCTGTTGCTTTGGCACTTTTCAACAAGCCCGCAGGAAAAGCCTCATGTAACTGATTTTCCGCTTTTTCGCCTTCTTCCATGCAGCAAATAAATAAGCCAAGCTCTTTATCCTTAAGCGTTTCGTAGTGCTCGTTGCAAAAATCTTTCACTTTTTTCTGAATCTGGCCGGCATGAATAGAGCCTCCAATAATTATCCGATCAAAAGAAGAAAGATCAGGAACCAGTTCTTTTTTTAGGTTAACCAATAAAACTTCGCCTCCTAAAAACTGTTTTAGTTCATTCGCTGTTTTTTCTGTACATCCGTGAGTGGTGCAATAGGTGATTAATGTTTTCATTTTTTTTTCTGATGACTTGGTTTTTTAGAAATTGAGATCGATATTCGAAAATTTCTATTCTAAATTATGGCATACTATTGAACATTCGTGTTAAAAATCGGTTAATTCTCTAAAACTATCGGTGAAATAAAACACCAAAAAGTCTTTAAATCAATAATTGCACATATTTTTGTGTCGAAGAAAAAACAGATACATCATGACAATTGATATGAAACCAGAAGTACAGCTTGATACGAATTATTATAAGGTTGTTGGGATCAGGAGATTAACAGAGCACACTTTTGTGTTGTCGTTACCAAAAAGTCGCTTCGAATTTGTTGCCGGGCAGCATGTGTCGTTGTCGATTACAGGCGACTATCAAAGCCGCGAGTACTCGATTTACAGTGCCGAAAAGGGCGAAAACCTGGAGGTATTGGTGAAAGAAGTTGAAGGTGGCTATTTCTCGCCAAAGCTAAAACATTTGAAAGTTGGCGACATGGTAGAAGTGCATGGTCCTTTCGGAAAATTTGGGTTGGATGAGAAAAATAAAGATACGCACAAGCATATTTTTATTGCCAGCGGAACCGGAATTGCACCGTTTCATAGTATGGTAAAAAGTAATCCGGGTTTAAATTACCAGTTAATTCACGGTGTGCGTTATGCCGAAGAAGGCTACGAGCAGCAGGATTACAATAAAGAGAATTACGTACTTTGCACATCGCGCGATAAAAGCGGTGATTTTAACGGCCGGGTGACTGACTATCTGAAAAAGACAGATTTTGATAAAAATACCTGTTTTTACCTGTGCGGAAACAGCGATATGATTTTCGACTCGATGGAGATATTAAGCGACAAAAGATTTGGAAGAGAGAATATTACCGTTGAGGTATATTTTTAAGATAGAATTACAAAAGAATAGTTTGAGAGAGTTGCAAAAAAATGCCAGTCCTGTAAAGGGCTGGCATTCTTGTTTATTTTATTTCGAATCGATTTTTTCGCCAAATGCCAAATCACCGGCATCGCCCAGTCCCGGAACAATGTACGATTTTGGAGTCATTTCCGGATCGACGGCGCCGAGCCATAAGGTCACATTTTCGTCTTTAATGGCATTCTTCACATACGCAACTCCTTCTTCGCTGGCAATAATTGCCACCAGGTGAATGTGCGCCGGTTTTCCTTTGCTGAACAATGCTTCGTAACCAATTTCCATCGATTTGCCCGAGGCCAGCATCGGGTCTGAAAGTATCACCACTTTATCATCAAGCGACGGCGAAGCCATGTATTCAAATTCAATTTCAAACTCACCACCTTCGGTGTATTTTCTGAACGCGGAAATAAAACAGTTTTCTGCCCGGTCGAAAACACGCAGCAAACCATTGTGCATGGCCAACCCTGCACGTAATATGGTTGCTAAAACCGGTTGACGACACAATTTAGGCACTTTGGCAACACCCAGCGGAGTTATTACGTCGTTAATCTCAAATTGCATTTCTTTGCTGATTTCGTAGGCGAAAATTTCACCAATTCGGTTCAGGTTATCACGAAAACGAAGTGGGTCTGTTTGAATTCCTGTATCCCGAATTTCTGCCAGGTATTGGTCTAAAATGGAGTGAGTATTGCCTAAAACTCGAACTTTCATATTTTTTTTTTTAGGTGAAGGGAACATCGCCCTCACCGTCCTGAAATATTAGTTGCTTTTGGTTTGATACCTGAAAAGTACTGTATATTTTTTGCCCGTATCTTTTCGCATGCAAAAATGGGAATTTTCTTTTTAAAAGTTCGTCTGCCAATTGTTTTTTGTAAACAGTTAAGCGCTCAATTTCATATTTTAAGCAATAATTTTTTAAAAACAGGGCAATTTCGTGCATGTATAAATCGGGGACATAAAAAAACAAGGTTTTTAAATGTCCTTCCCGAAGCGAAAAAATAAAAAAACCTTTAAAGCTTTTATTATCATATACTTTTATGGTTTGGTAAGAAAAAGCTTCAGAGAAAACTGAAAAGGGGTAACGTACCGCATCGGGCGTTTTTTTATCCGACAGCCAGGGGTATTGAAATAACCAGTTAAAAAACGCCTGGTCTTTTTGAGAGAAACTATTGCCCGGTTGCTGTTTCAGAAAATCGTAACAATCTTTATCGGGTTGTGAAAGCATTTCAAACGCTACCGATTGGGGAGGAGAAGGGCGAAAAAAAATACGGTTAAAGCGTATGCCCACTCGAATGATAAAATTTAAAGTGGGATACAAACCCGGAAGCGAATAGTTTTTCTCATTTAATAACTTTTCAGTTTTTACAAAAGCATAGGCCCTGCAGCCTTCAAACTGGTGGATCGCTTGAAAACGCTTGCTGTTAATTATTAACTTTTCAGCTTCGGGAGAATAATTGGTAAACATTAGTTTTTCGTTCCAGTCAGTATAGGCTTCTTGTAAAAGTTGTTTAGAATAGCCTTTTCTGCGAAATAGGTTATGAACCCATGCTCCGCTACACCAACCAAAACGAAGTTGCTGACCATCGGAATGAATCGTGTCGGCAAAAATACTGCGAAAAGCCACCAGTTTATTAGCAATAAAACCAAGATAAAGTACAATGTCGTCAGGATGTCCGTGTGGATTGGCAAGATACGATTGGGCGCGAATTGAAGAAATGGGAATCACTTCGTAATTCTGAAATTCTTTGCTGTTCACAAAGTTTTCCAGCTCGCTTAGTCGTATTTTTTTTACCTGTAAAGTCAATGTTTTACTGTTGCTTTGCCAATTGTTTTACGCAGTTTAAAATAAACAAATTCTGCTTTTATATTCCCTTCAAAATTACCCGTTTGTTCGGCCGGGTAGCGTTGAAAATGGTTGGGTATTTCGTCGTATTTAACACCCGCAGTTCCAAAACTAATATCGCACCATCGGTTGTTGTGTATCTTTTTTATCATTTTTCCGGAAACGCCATCATCGGTATAAGGAAATGCAAATGCTTTTACTTTTGGATTAACATTCTCAACCACCCAATTCATACTTTTTTTAATCTGCTTTAGTTGTTTTTTCTGCGAGATCTTCCAAAGCTCAGGGTGTTTGTGACTGTGGCCACCAATGGAAAAACCGTGGTTGTGCAGTTTTTTAATTTGGGCAGTTGTCAGGTAAGGTTGTTGCGTTTCCAGAAACGTTTGAAAATCGATTTCGAGTAACTCTGCCGCATGATCGAGTATTTCTCGTTTTGAGTAGGGAGTTTGCAATAATGCATTTAGCGGCACCCCGTTTTCGTGCAGGTAGTTCTCTGCTTCTGCATCGGGGTGCATGCGCATTTTATTGGCAATTAAACTGGCTTTGTACCGATGAAAAAGATCTTTGTTGTCAACAAAACCACTATTCACAAAAAATGTGGCCGGTATTCCTTTTTGCAAAAGAATTGGTGCAATTATTTCGGCACATTCTTTAAGTCCGTCATCAAAACTTAAATGAAAACTGTTGGGTTTGGTTGGCTTTGCTAGTTCTTCCAACGAAACAGGCTTAAAATATTTCAAATAAAAATCGAGTTCCTGCTTAAATTGTTTCTCGTTAATTACCGGGTAGTTTAATAGGTGTGGTAAAGGCGTGTTGCTAACGGTGTGGTAAAAGGGCAGAAACAGAGGTGTTTTTGCCGCCAGAAGTTTTCGGGTTGAAAACAGGGTGCTCAGTTTTTTACTCACCAAACGCGGAAAATGCCTCATTGCCAATTATCGTTTTAGCCACCTTAGCAGCAAAGGTAAACGGTTGTATTTAAGATGAAAGTAGGTTTCGGGTTTCGCTCCAAAACCTGAGTAAAAGCGCTCAACTCCCGGAATCATCGATCCTTCGAAATCCAACAGCAGGTTTTTTCCGGCATTGTCTTCAATAAAACGGTTGACCAGGTAATACATGGCTCCCGTGTTTTTACCTTCTTCGTTTGAGGCCGCATTAAAATAGATCACGCGGTCTTTCCAGCGGCAAAAATAAACGGCTGCGCAAAGATTATTTTCCGGAGTGTACACCCCGTATATTTTACCAAAGCCTTTGTATTCGCCAAAAGCAATGAGGCTCTTTAGTTTGGCTATAGCCGACTGTTCAACTCCCGCAGGCAGATTTTTTGCTTTAAATGCAAGGTAATCTTCATGCCGGATGCCTTCAATAATCGTTAGATCCTGATTTTGAGCTTTGGCAATATTGCGTTTCGTATTTTTCGAGTAGCCGGAAATGATCGATTTAAAATCTTTTGTTAACGAAAGCAGGTAGTTTTTCCGTTCGAAAAAAATATCGCCGCTATTCTCGCCGGGAACATTTAGCGCATTTAATTGTACATCGGCGTATTTAAAACGATCTTTTATCGCATCTATAAAGGCATCGAAAATTGCTTTCGATGGTGTCGGGAAAATTCCCAGTTGTTGCGAAAAAAGTGGCTGGTAAAGGTATTTTATACCCAGTTTTTTTCGAAAGGGCAGTGGCATCACATATTCGTAATTGCCATAAACCAGGGCATCCCATTCAATGGCAGTCCGGTCGAGGTGCCAGTCGTAGGCATAAATCCTGCAATTTAACGCACCATCAATGCATTGATTCCATTTTTCGGAATCGATTAACGCATGTTTTATATAGTGAATTTTATTTTCGCTCCTCATTTAAAAATGCCGGGCTACTTGTTCGCCCATTCAAATCCCAGTTTGTTCATCTGTTCAAACACATCTCTGAAACCTTCCCAAGTTCCCAAATCGTTTACGGTTTCGTTGTGCCAGACACTTACAAATGTACCACCAACATTTTTAACTTCCTGCATAATCTTTTTTATTTCTTCAAAAGCTCTTTCAGGCGACAATTGAAGGTAATAACGCAGCGTTCCGTCCATAATGTTGAACGGTATGATCTTCAGATTGGTGACCGATTCGTGTTTCAGATCGTAGAAACAATAGGGTGTACAAATTCCACCTCTGAATCCCGGTTTTGCGGAATAACCCAGGGTGTAGTCTTCTTCAATCCCGGCTTTTATAAGGCGGGTGTAGGTTTTCGGAAATTTCAGTCGTAAATAGTGCTGGCGACTTTTGGAAATGCTTTTGCCAATAATTTCTTCCAGGCGTTGTTTCTCCAGTTTTACTTTCTTTTTCCCTTTTTTCTTACTGCTGCCGAATGAGGGGTGAATTCCAACGTCGTATTTTTCGGCTGTTCGTTTTATCAATTCCCGGTATTCTTTGTTGGTGTGGGCAATGTTTTTGTCGTACTTTCCGTAATCGCCCAGCAAAAAGAAGAATTTTACTTTATCTTCGTTACCGGCAAAAACACTGTCGAGGTAATCGTAGGTGTCGTACGGATCGGATTCTTTTCCGGCTAAAACCCGTTTACGTTTTAGGGTGTCTTGCCGGTTGCCTTTTATCAGCGACTTTGCCCAGGCCGCAGTTGTGCGGAAAAAACCTTTGTTTTGGTACGCGTAGGCATTGTCGATATCAATTGTGGAGATAAATTTAAATTTCGATTCGATGTAGTTAAACTCCGGATATTTTTCTTTCAGCAGTTTGGCCAGCAGTTTTGCCCAGATATTTACAACGGGCTTTTGCAGTAAATTATATTTGCTAAGAATACTGTTTTGGTAAGGATAACGCCCCAGTTTATCGCGGTTTTTATCTACATATTCTTCGTGGCGGGTAACCAGGTAAAACGACGCTGCAAAGGGATCGAAAGGCAGGTCGGAATCTTTGGACGTTTCGCAAAAATATTTTTCGCCCTCGTACCAAACCGAATTAATGGTAGGTTTTATAAGTGCGTTCTGAAAAATGAGCTTGTGTGGTTTGATGTAAAATTCATCGCCAAATTTCTCGTGCGAATAATTGATCTTTGGGATTTCCGACTTTCGAAATTCCGCAGAGTTTTGAGTAAACGCAATTTCCGTTTGCAAAATGTTCGCGAAGATTAGCTTTGCAATGTACTCGATCCGTGGGTTAACTTCATCGGAATAAAAAAGTATCATTTTCGTTCGGTTTATTAGTTTATCATTCCTTCGTCGGCTAAACTCAGGTAATTGTTCTGCCCAATAATAATATGGTCGAGCACAGTAATATCCATAATTTCAGCCGCGCTTTTAATTTTACGGGTAATATTCAGATCGGCATTTGATGCCTGCATAGTTCCTGAAGGATGGTTGTGGCAGAGAATAATGGCACTGGCCATTTTATCCAGCGCATTTTTTAATATCAGCCGCACATCGATTACTGTGCCTGAAATTCCGCCCTGGCTCACCATAAATGAGTCGATTATCCGGTTGCCACGGTTAAGCAGTAGAATCCAAAATTCTTCGTGATTCAGATCGCCAAGCATGGGCTGGAAATATTCAGCGGCATCTTTACTGCCGGTAATTTGCTTTTTGTTGAATACATCAGCGTCTTTTCGGCGTTTACCCAGCTCTAGCGCCGCTGCAATGGTAACGGCTTTTGCTTCGCCAATTCCCTGAAATCGGGTAAGGAAATCAATGCCTTTTCGGCCCAGTTCGTTTAAGTTATTGTTGGCTGATGATAAAATGCGCCTGGAGAGCTCTACGGCTGTTTCTTCAATATTTCCCGAACCAATTAAAATGGCAATAAGTTCGGCATCGGTTAACGATCGTGGTCCTTTGCTTAGTAGTTTTTCGCGCGGACGATCTTCAACAGCCCAGTCTTTTATATTTAGCTTTTTGTATTCTCCCATTTGTCCCGGAGTTCTATCCTAAAAATAATTATAATTAGTTATTTCGGAAATACTAATTTATAGTTACAGAACATACGGGATTATGAAACACAAAAAAACCTCTCCGAAACTCGGAGAGGTTTTTAATATCTTGTGGTTTTTCTCTTCTTACAGCGAATTAACCTGAGTAGTTAATTTCGATTTTAAGTTTGCAGCTTTGTTTTTATGAATGATGTTGCGTTTCGCTAATTTATCAATCATAGCAACAACTGAAGGATACATTTTCTCTGCTTCAGCTTTGTCAGTAGCATTACGCAAAGCTTTAATCGCGTTACGTGTAGTTTTTGCGTAGTACTTGTTGTGTACTCTCTTTTTTTCGTCTTGACGAATTCTTTTTAATGCTGACTTATGATGTGCCATTTTCTTTCTTTCTCTCTTTTTTAAAAATTAGTAGCCCGTAGGGGATTCGAACCCCTGCTACCAGGATGAAAACCTGGCGTCCTAACCCCTAGACGAACGGGCCTTCCTATTTAACTCCTTTGATTTTGGGATTGCAAAAATACTTCATTTTTGTAATCTGCCAAATTTTTTCAGGATTTTTTTTTCTCAGCTAAAATCGGTTTGCTTTTCGTTTAAAGCGCCGTTTTTATTTTAGCGCTGCAAAGGAAAGAAACATTTTTAAAACTGCAAACAAAAAAATAAAAAAAAATGCGAAAAATGTTTCTCCTAACGTAATTCGAAGTTCTGACCGAGGTAAACACGGCGCACATCCTCGTCGGCAGCCAGCTCATCCGCTGTTCCGGCTTTTAGGATATTTCCTTCAAACAGGAGATAAGAGCGGTCGGTAATACGCAGTGTTTCGTGTACGTTGTGGTCGGTTATTAATACGCCAATATTTTTTTCTTTCAGCTGCATTACAATTTGCTGAATGTCTTCCACCGCAATTGGGTCAACCCCGGCAAAAGGCTCATCAAGTAATATAAATTTCGGGTCGATGGCCAGTGCACGTGCAATTTCTGTACGTCGTCGCTCACCTCCCGAAAGCTGAATACCTTTACTCTTCCGAATGTGTTGCAAACTGAATTCATCAAGCAGTGTTTCCAGTTTCTCTTTCTGATATTCTTTCGAATAATCGGTCATTTCCAAAACCGCCCTGATGTTGTCTTCAATACTCAGCTTTCGGAATACTGAGGCTTCCTGCGCCAGGTAGCCAATTCCGCGTTGTGCGCGTTTGTATACCGGGAGTTTTGTAATCTCTTTATTATCGAGAAAGATCTTTCCTGAAAAGGGTTGAATCAATCCAACAATCATATAAAATGACGTGGTTTTTCCGGCTCCGTTCGGTCCCAGCAATCCCACAATTTCACCTTGTTCAACCTGAAAACTAACTCCTTTTACTACGGTTCTTTTTCGGTATTTTTTAACGATATTTTCTGCTCGAAGAATCATAATGGTTCAAATAACGTCAATTTTTGACTGAATTACATGGCCTCCATGGCTTTTTCACGATTTTTAACTACGCGGCGCGAAATGAAAATGCCAATTTCGTAAAGGAAAACCAAGGGGAAACAAACCATTACCTGGCTAAAAATATCGGGAGGAGTAATAATTGCCGATACCAGCAACATTACTACATAGGCATGACGACGGTATGTTTTCATGAACTGTGGCGTTAATATTCCCACTTTACTTAAAAAGTAAGAGAAGATGGGAATAAGGAAAACCACCCCGGCGGCAAGCGATATTGATGTAACCGATCCGATATATGACCGGAGGTTAATCGTGTTTTCCACTTCGCTGCTTACCTGGTAAGTTCCTAAAAAGTGAATGGATAAGGGTACAATTAAATAGTAGCCAAACAGTATTCCCATTAAAAACAGTATGGATGTAAAAAATACTGCACCACCTGCGTGTTTTCGCTCTTTTTCGTATAAAGCAGGTTTTATAAAACGCCAAAATTCATAAAAAACAACAGGTGATGCTATTATGAATCCGGCAATAATCGATACCATAATATGAGTAGAAAACTGCCCGGCAATTTTTATACTTTGCATTTTTAATGGTACCTGGTTAATTTTTACGGCTTCCGATCCGATAAGGTCGCCCAGTTTCTCGAACATACGGTTAGTCCAAAAGTCGGGCATTCTCGGACTGAGGATGACCACATCGAAAATAAACGATTTCATTACAAATGCCACGATGGCAAAAACAACAATGGCCGCTGACGACCGGATAATATGCCAACGAAGTATTTCCAGGTGTTCGAGAAAGGACATTTCTCCTTTTGAACTTTCTTCGCCTTGTTTTTTGGTAGTACGCTCTTCGCTCATGAATTCTGGTTTTCAAAAAAAACTTCACAAATGTACATGAATTTTTCGCATTTAATATCTCAAATATTACTTATATATTGCACGGCCAAAATTTTTCCCCTACTGTTAATCTCTATTAAATACATCATGTTTTAAATTTTATTAAATTGTATTGCCATTTTGCTTACTTTTAATAATTTAAAATTTGCTTATGCTACAGATATTGGGAGATTGGATATATGAGTAAAAAAGTTGTATTAGCAGAAGAGTTGCAGCGTTTTTTTGGTTTCGACCGTTTTAAAGGTCAACAAGAAGAAGCGATTAAAAGTGTGATGGATGGGAAAGACACCTTTGTGTTGATGCCTACAGGGGGTGGAAAGTCGTTAATTTATCAGTTGCCGGCCTTAATTCTTGAAGGCACTGCCATCGTGATTTCTCCATTAATTGCCCTGATGAAAAATCAGGTAGATGCGATACGTGGTACACATGCCGAAGACAGTGTTGCACATTTCCTGAATTCATCGCTATCGAAAGCAGCTATAACCCAGGTAAAAGAAGATGTGCTGGCCGGAAAAACAAAGCTGCTTTATGTGGCTCCTGAGTCGTTAACAAAAGAAGAGAACATTGAATTCCTCAAACAAATTAAGATTTCGTTTTACGCCATTGATGAGGCGCACTGTATTTCGGAGTGGGGACACGATTTCAGACCGGAGTACAGACGAATAAAACCGATAGTTGAGGAAATCGGGAAGTCGCCAATTGTTGCACTTACAGCAACGGCAACGGCAAAAGTTCAGCACGATATTCAAAAAAACCTGGGCATTTTGGATGCAAAAGTTTTTAAGGCATCATTTAATCGCGCTAATCTTTATTACGAAGTGCGGCCAAAGGTGAAAACCGAAACGCAGATCATTAAATTCATAAAACAAAACGAAGGGAAATCGGGCATTATTTATTGTTTGAGCCGGAAAAAAGTGGAAGAACTGGCCGAAACCCTTCAGGTGAACGGAATAAAAGCTCTTGCTTATCATGCCGGGATGGATGCCACTACCCGCTCGGGAAATCAGGATAAATTTCTGATGGAAGAGGTGGATGTAATTGTGGCTACCATTGCTTTTGGTATGGGTATCGATAAACCCGATGTTCGCTTTGTAATTCATTATGATATTCCAAAAAGTTTAGAAGGTTATTACCAGGAAACCGGGCGGGCCGGCCGCGATGGTGGCGAAGGGCAATGCATAACTTTTTACAGTTATAAAGACATTCAGAAACTGGAGAAATTTATGCACGGAAAACCGGTTGCCGAGCAGGAGATCGGGAAACAACTTTTGTTGGATACGGTTTCGTATGCCGAGTCGGCCATTTGTCGCCGCATTATATTGTTGCATTATTTTGGCGAGCACTACAGAACTGATAATTGCGGAAATTGCGATAACTGTCTGAATCCGAAGGAGCAGATTGAAGCGAAAGACGAAATTGTTACGGCCCTGAAAGCTATTTTGGAAGTAAACGAAAAATACAAAGGCGACCATATTGCCAATATCCTGATTGGAAACAGCACTGCGGCCATAAAATCGTTTAAACATTATACGCTAAAATCGTTTGGCACAGGAAAAGAGCACGACGAGCGTTTTTGGAATGCCGTGTTCCGCCAGTCGATGGTAGCCGGTATTATCAATAAAGACATTGAAAATTATGGCCTGCTGAAAGTTACCGAAAAAGGACACGAATTTCTGGAGAAGCCACATAGTTTTATGTTGGTGAAAAACCACGAATACGAGGAAGAGGATGATTCGGCCAACGCCGGAGGTGCTCCATCGGGAGGAGCAAGTGGCGATCCGCAGTTGTTTGCCATGCTGAAAGACCTGCGGAAAAAAATAGCCAAGAAGCACAATCTGCCTCCGTTTGTAATTTTTCAGGATCCATCGTTGGCCGATATGTCTATTCAATATCCGGTAACTACCAAGGAGTTGCAGCACATTCAGGGAGTTGGGCAGGGGAAAGCCCGTCGGTATGGTAAAGAGTTTGTGGCGCTCATAAAATCGTATGTCGAAGAAAATGAGATTGAACGCCCGGAAGACCTGGTGGTACGTACCGTAGCCAACAAGTCGAAAATGAAGGTGTTTATTATTCAGAGTATCGACCGCAAACTGTCGTTTGAAGATATTGCCGACTCGAAAGGAATTGAAGTGAGAGATGTAATTGGCGAAGTGGAGGCGATTGTAAATTCGGGAACCAAATTAAATATCGATTATTACATTGATGATGTAATTGATGAAGATCATCAGGAGGATATTTTTGAATATTTTCGCGAAGCTGAAACCGACTCCATAGAGGATGCACTGGAAGAATTGGGCGAAGAAGAATACTCGGAAGATGACATTCGATTGATGCGGGTGAAATTTTTCTCTGATCTGGGGAATTAATCCTTGTTGTTGATATTCAACTTTTTTGTGGCATAAATTGTTATTTTTGCACGCCTTTTTTATTTGAAAAAATTAAATGATAGATATGACTGTGTCAGTTCAGAAAAAACTAGATTACAAAGTTGCCGATATTTCGTTGGCAGAATTCGGAAGAAAAGAAATTGAGATCGCGGAGAAGGAAATGCCGGGATTAATGGCCATCAGAGAAAAATTTGGCCCGCGCAAACCGCTTGATGGAGTGCGTGTGATGGGTAGTTTGCACATGACCGTGCAAACTGCTGTTTTAATTGAAACACTTGTGTCGCTTGGTGCCGATGTTCGTTGGGCGAGCTGTAATATATTCTCAACGCAGGATCATGCTGCGGCGGCTATTGCAAAAGCCGGAGTTCCGGTGTTTGCCTGGAAAGGTGAAACACTGGAAGAGTACTGGTGGTGCACCCGCGAGGCGATGAGTTTCCCTGATGGAAAAGGCCCACAGCTGATTGTTGACGATGGTGGCGATGCTACCTTGTTAATTCACAAAGGTTATGCTGCCGAAAAAGATGCCAGCGTTTTGGATGTTGACGCGTCGAGCGAAGAAGAAGGCGTAATTCTTGAGTTGCTGAAAACAACATTAAAAGAAGATAACCAAAAATGGCACCGCACTGTAGCCGAATGGAAGGGTGTTTCGGAAGAAACAACTACCGGAGTGCACCGTTTATATCACATGGCGGAGAAAGGCGAGTTGCTGGTTCCTGCTATTAATGTTAACGATTCGGTAACCAAATCGAAGTTCGATAACCTGTACGGATGTCGCGAGTCGCTGGCCGACGGTATTAAACGAGCTACCGATGTAATGATTGCCGGAAAAGTTGTTGTAGTTGCCGGTTATGGCGATGTGGGTAAAGGTTGTGCTCACTCAATGCGCAGTTATGGTGCCCGCGTAATTGTTACCGAGATTGATCCGATTTGTGCGCTGCAGGCAGCTATGGAAGGTTTCGAGGTGAAAACCATGGAAGATGCATTGGCCGAAGGAAACATTTATGTTACTACCACCGGAAACTGCGATGTAATTACTGCCGAGCACATGGCAAATATGAAAGATCAGTCGATTGTTTGTAATATTGGCCACTTCGACAATGAAATTCAGGTTGCCCGAATGGAAAAATGGCCGGGAATTGAAAAAGTAAACATCAAACCACAGGTTGATAAATATATTTATAAAGATGGTCACTGTATTTACTTGCTGGCCGAAGGTCGTTTGGTAAACCTTGGATGTGCAACCGGACACCCGTCGTTTGTAATGAGTAACTCGTTTACCAACCAGAGTTTGGCGCAAATTGATTTGTGGGAGAACAACTACGAAGTTGGTGTTTACACTTTATCGAAAAAGCTGGATGAGGAAGTTGCCCGTTTGCATTTGGCGCAAATTGGCGTAAAACTGACTGAGCTTACCGAAAAGCAAGCCGCTTATCTGGGCGTTTCGAAAGAAGGTCCGTTTAAGCCGGAGCACTACAGGTATTAAGAAGAAATATTTTTATAATAGAAAATGGGTTTCACTTTGTGTAGCCCATTTTTTTTAGTTATAAACCCGAAGTATATTTCCACTAAGCGAGGTATTGTACTGCTTTAGTGGAGCCGCAGCGGGGCCTTTTAATACTGTGCCGCCAATAAATATGTATTCCGATTCGCAGCACGAGCATTTTCCTACAGCTCCGTCGTTTACTACCCTGCACGAAGGATTGATTTCGTTGGTACAAGCCGCATCAAATGCATAGTACGAGCCTTCTATTTCGCAATAAACAATAACGCCTCCAAAGCCCTGGTTCGGGAAGTAGGCCGAGTTGCCGGGCACGGTTAGTTCGTTGTAAAGCCCCAAATCAAGATTTAAGCCCACCCAAACATCCGGAATTTCCGAGGCAATCTCGTTGCACGACGAATACATCAAAAAAGTAAGTGCAATAAAAAACAAATACTTCATTCCCGAATATATCGCCTTGCTGCCGGTGTTGCTTTTTTGCATAATGCTAACTTTGTTTTATTATTCTTTAACGCGAAAATTTTTATTTCCGCACACGTTTCGTACTTTTATAAACTGAACAGCCAAAAATACAATTTATTGCTGATAGAAAATTATGGATGATATAGTAGTTATCATATTGACCTTGATAGTTGCCTTGTTTGGCATTCTTAATAAAACACGTAAAAAGAATGCTGCACCCGGAGAGTCTGCTTCAGGAGCCGGCAGTGCTCAGGATTTTTGGGAAATGCTGATGGATGACAATAAAGATATGCCGGGGCAGCCACAGCCTCAGGTAATACAAGAAGAAGTGGAGGAAGAAGAGCCTGCTCAGGAAGTTCGTCCGGCATTCCAATATAGTGCTGAAGGAAAGAAATCGACGCCGCTAAAACGAAAAGAGCAACCGGCTAAAAAAACGAAAAAGCAGTCGTTGTTGCTGGGGGAGAAGTTTTCGCTGAAGAAAGCTGTGATATATAGTGAGATTATCAACAGGAAATATGTCTAACTGCGTAAATATCATCTGTTTTCGATATTTTTTTACTTAGAATATTTTAATATTCAAGAAATTATATAATTTTGCAAAAGGAAGAGTTCCGGACAAATCGGGATTCTTTCTATTTTTTTATGCCTACGTTGAGGCGAAACAATTAAATAAAGGAGGATACAAAATGTCCGAAGTAACATACTTGACGAAAGACGGATTAGAAAAGCTGAAGAAAGAGCTGGAGCACTTGATGACTGTTGAGCGCCCAAAGATTTCGAAGCAGATTGGCGAGGCCATTGAAAAGGGAGATATCTCGGAAAATGCCGAGTACGATGCAGCTAAAGATGCCCAGGGTATGCTTGAAGCTAAAATCGCCCAGATAAAAAATAAAGTGGCCAATGCCCGGATTCTCGATGAGTCGAAAATTGATACGTCACAAGTTCAGATTCTGAATAAAGTAACCATTAAGAACAAAAAGAATAATGCTACTATGCAGTATACTTTGGTTCCCGAAAGTGAAGCGAATCTGAAAGAAGGAAAGATATCGGTACAAACGCCAATTGCCAAAGGATTGATGGGCAAAAAAGTTGGCGATGTGGTTGAAATTAAAGTTCCGTCAGGAGTGATACCTTTTGAGATTGTAGAAATTTCAATTTAAGAATCATGGCAAGCATTTTTACAAAAATTATCAATGGTGAGATCCCTTCATACAAAGTAGCTGAGGACGAGAATTATTTTGCATTTCTCGATATCTTTCCAACAGCAAAGGGGCATACTTTGGTAATTCCGAAAAAAGAGGTAGACTACCTTTTTGATTTGGATGATGAAACCTACGCAGGTTTGCAAATGTTTGCCAAAAAAGTTGCCAAAGGATTAGAAAAAGCTGTTCCCTGTAGAAAAGTAGGGGTAATGGTTTTGGGTCTCGAGGTACCGCATGCACACATTCATTTGGTGCCCATGCAAAGCGAACACGATTTGCTGAATTTTGCCGACAAAACCCAATTCCCTCCCGGGGAGATGGAACAACTGGCAAAGCTCATCGCCGAAAATATTGACTAGAAAGAAGTCCCGATCGAAGCATCGGGGCTTTTTTTTGCTCCAAAAATTCCATCAAAAATTATTAACATCTCCTGCATAAGGGGGAGAGAATTGGTATCTTTAAAAACTTTTTTTAGCACAGTTTTTATGGTTCCATTTACGCATTTACACGTACACTCGCAATACTCTATTCTCGATGGCGCTGCCAGCATCAGCGATCTGGTTGGCAAGGCTAAATCGGATAATATGCCGGCTTTGGCTTTAACCGATCACGGAACAATGTTCGGTATTAAAGAGTTTCATGCAGCCTGTTCGAAGGCTGAGATAAAGCCAATTTTAGGATGTGAAACTTATGTGGCTGCACGCACAATTAATGATAAACGCGATAAGGTCGACCGCTCGGGGCATCACCTTATTCTGCTGGCAAAAAACAGGGTTGGTTACATTAATCTGATTAAGCTGATATCAACAGCCACCACTGCCGGTTTTTATTACAAGCCGCGTATTGATAAGGAGTTGCTCGAGAAATATCACGAAGGACTGATTGCATCATCGGCCTGTTTGGGAGGCGAGATTGCACAACATATAATGGCCAATAATATGCAGGCTGCCGAAGACGCCGTGCTTTGGTATAAAAAACTGTTTGGCGATGATTATTACCTCGAGTTGATGCGGCATCCGGCGCAATCGCAACGCGAGCGCGAAGAGGTGTACGATTGGCAGGTAAAAGTAAACAAACAATTGGTTCCGTTGGCTAAAAGATTGGGAGTTAAATTAATTGCCACCAACGATATTCACTTCACGAACGAATCGGATGCGGAGGCGCATGATTTGTTGATCTGCCTGAATACCGGTAAGGATTTCGATGATCCGAACCGGATGCGTTACACCAAACAAGAGTGGTTTAAAACGCAGGCTGAAATGAATGAACTTTTTAAAGATCTTCCCGAGGCCCTGGCAAATACCAACGAAATTGCTGAAAAGATTGAGACTTTTGAGCTGAACTGTGCGCCTATTATGCCCATGTTCCCCATTCCTGAAGAAATTGGAACAGAAGAAGGTTTTAAGGAGAAATATTCAGAAGCTGATTTACGCGAAGAATTTGGCGATTCGGCATTCGAACGTTTGGGCGGTTACGATAAGGTAATTCGTGTAAAACTGGAGTCGGCATTTTTGGAGCACCTTACATTCGAAGGGGCAAAAGAACGTTACGGCGACCCGCTGGAGAAGAGTGTGGAAGAACGCCTGATTTTCGAGCTGAATACCATTAAAACAATGGGTTATCCGGGGTACTTCCTTATTACGCAGGACTTTATTAACTGGGCAAAAGATAATGGCGTTCTTGTTGGTCCTGGACGTGGTTCGGCAGCCGGTGCGGCAGTATCGTATTGCGCCGGAATTACCAACATCGACCCGATTAAATACGACCTGCTTTTTGAGCGTTTCCTGAATCCCGACCGTATATCGCTTCCCGATGTTGATATCGACTTTGATGATGACGGACGACAACAGGTGCTTAACTATGTTACTGATAAATATGGCAAGGATAAGGTAGCTCACATTTGTACTTTCGGAACAATGGCGACCAAGTCGTCCATCAGGGATGTGGCCCGCGTATTGAAACTGCCCCTGCCCGAAGCAGATCGTTTGGCCAAGTTAGTGCCCGAAGCCCCTAAAATGAGTTTCAAAAAGGCTTTTAAAGAAAGTCCTGAACTGGCGCGGGAAAAAGATTCGCCTATTCCTTTGGTTGTTGATACGCTGAATTATGCCGAGAAACTCGAAGGTTCGGTACGAAATACCGGGGTGCATGCCTGTGGAATTCTGATTAGTCGTGATCCACTGACCGATCATATTCCGTTGATGCCTACCAAAGACGAGGAACATCTGCTGACAACACAGTACGACGGGCGTTTTGTGGAAGACATCGGCTTGCTGAAAATGGACTTTCTGGGACTAAAAACCTTATCGATCATTAAAGAATGTCTGGAAAACATCAAGCTGTCGAAAGGAATTGAAGTTCCGATAAATGATATTCCGCTCGATGATGAAAAGACCTTTCAGCTTTTTAGTCAGGGCGAAACCACGGCTATCTTCCAGTTTGAATCGGACGGAATGAAAAAACACCTGCGCGATTTGAAGCCTAACCGCTTTGAAGACCTGGTGGCCATGAACGCTCTGTATCGTCCGGGGCCAATGGAATACATTCCTGATTATATTGCCCGTAAACACGGGAAACAAAAAGTGGATTACGATGTGCCGATGATGGAAGAATACCTGAGCGATACTTACGGTATTACGGTGTTCCAGGAGCAAGTGATGTTACTCTCGCGTTTACTGGCGGGCTTTACCCGTGGCGACTCGGATACGCTGCGTAAAGCGATGGGTAAGAAGATTATGTCGGTGATGGAAAAACTTAAGGTTAAGTTTGTTGACGGTTGTAAAGCCAACCGGCAGTTTGTTGACGAATGCAAAAACAAAGGAAAACAGACCGACGAGGTAATCAATAAAATATGGAAAGACTGGGAGGCCTTCGCTTCGTATGCATTTAACAAATCGCACTCGGTTTGTTATGCTTACATTGCGTACCAAACAGGCTTTTTAAAAGCGCATTACCCGGCCGAGTTTATGGCGGCCAACCTTAGCCGAAACCTCAATAATATTGTCGATATTACCAAGTTAATGAACGAGTGCAAACGCATGAACTTAAATGTTCTTGGTCCGGATGTTAACGAAAGTTTTATCAAATTTACTGCCAATTCTGAAGGCGATATCCGCTTTGGAATGGGGGCCATTAAAGGGGTTGGGTCTGGTGCAGTTCAGCATATTATTGATGTGCGGAACGAGCGTGGTCATTTTAAAACCATTTACGATTTGGTGGAACACGTAAGTCTTCAGGCCGTTAACAAAAAGAACCTCGAAGCACTGGCTATGGCCGGAGCGTTCACCAACCTGGAAGGAGTAAACCGCAGTTGCTTTTTTGCCGGCGAAAATGAAAACGACGACACCAATTTTATCGAAAAACTAATTCGCTATGGCAACCGCGTTCAGTTGGAAGCACAAAGTGCACAGCAAAGTTTGTTCGGCGGAATGGGAGGCGGACAGGACATTCAAAAGCCGCCAATCCCAAAAGTGGATGAATGGGCAAAGCTCATAATGCTGGAGAAAGAGAAGAACCTGATTGGTATTTACCTCACCGCACATCCCCTGGATGATTACCGGTTGGAGATCACCAATTTCTGCTCAAGAGAAGTGGCGCTGAAAGACCTGAATAATGATATCTCGAAATACCAGGGGAAAGACTTTACCTTTGGAGGAATGGTTACGGCGGCGCGCGAAGGACAGTCAAAAAACGGAAATATGTATGCCGTTATGACCCTGACCGATTACACCGATTCGAAAGAACTTTTCTTCTTTGGAAACGACTATGTAAACTTCAGTAAGTTCTGTAAAGTCGGAATTTTTATCATGGTAAGAGGTACGGTGAAGCAGCGTTTTAACAGCGATTTTTACGAGTACAAAGTGAACAGTATTGAGCTACTCGACGATGTGCGCGAAAAGTACATTAAAAGTTTAACCATTAACGTGCCGCTAAAAGCCCTGACCGAAGATTTCGTAAAACGCGTTGACGAGATGGCCGGAGAATACAAGGGAAAAGCTCTGCTAAAGTTTAATGTTTTTGATACTGAGAACAATATGTACATTGAAATGTTTTCAAGAACAACAAGGGTAAATCCTTTGGATGGTTTTCTGAACTTTTTTGATGAGCAACCGGAAATGACTTACAGAATTAATTAGTTTTGCAGATAAGAGAAACGATATACAACAATAAAAAGATAATAATATGGCTTTAGAAATTACAGATGCCAATTTTGAAGAATTGGTAATGAATTCAGACAAACCGGTGATGATCGATTTTTGGGCAGTTTGGTGTGGCCCTTGTAGAATGATTGCACCCATCGTTGAAGAAATGTCGGCGGAGTACGAAGGCAAAGCAGTAATCGGCAAAGTTGATGTTGACAACAACCAGGATGTTGCAATGAAATACGGAATCAGAAACATTCCTACAGTATTGTTTGTGAAAAACGGCGAAGTGGTTGACAAGCAAGTTGGTGCTGCTCCAAAACAAGCTTTTGTTGACAAGCTAAACGCGCTGCTGTATTAGCATTTTTATTGAACTGTCATTTCGACGAGTAGGCGAGAAGAAATCTCTTGATTAGAGAGTGACCTTTTCCCATCTCCGAAATGACAGTTTTCTTTTTTATCATCATTTTGAAGAACCTCATCGACATAGAACAATTTCACCGTTTTGACAACCTGGGGCTGGTGGCTCACGAGGTTGTTGAAGGTTTTATAACCGGCCTGCACCGAAGTCCGTTTCATGGATTTTCGGTTGAATTTGCCGAGCACCGCTTGTATAACCAGGGCGAATCGACCAAGCACGTCGATTGGAAATTGTTTGCGCGCACCGACAAGCTTTTTGTAAAACAATACGAAGAAGAAACCAACCTGCGCTGTCAGTTGGTTGTCGATACTTCTTCATCCATGTTGTTCCCTTACACAAAAGGCAAAAAGCATTTACACAACAAACTGGCTTTCTCGGTTTACACCGCGGCTGCGTTAATTTACCTGATGCGTAAACAGCGCGATGCCGTTGGTCTCACACTTTTTTCCGACGAAATAGAGTTCCATTCTTCGCCACGAATTTCATCGGTAAATGCCGAGGTAATGTACGGAAAACTGTCGGAGCTTATTCAGCCCGAAAATGCCGGGTTACGAAAAACTACCAACACCACGCAGGTATTGCATCAAATTGCCGAGAATATTCATAAACGTTCGCTGGTAATTATTTTCAGCGACATGCTCGACAGCTCGAAAAACGAGGAGTTGTTTTCTGCGCTTCAACACTTGCGCTACAACAAACACGAGGTGATTCTTTTTCATGTAACCGATCATTCGTTGGAGCGTGAATTTGAATTTAGTAACCGTCCGCACAAGTTTGTTGATTTGGAGAGCGGCCAGGTGGTGAAGTTTAATCCCTCGGAAGTAAAACAACACTACACCAATACGGTTAGCGCGTATTTCAACGACCTGAAAGTAAGGTGCGGGCAATACCAGATCGATTTAGTCGAAGCCGACATCAACAAAGATTTTAAGGAAGTTTTGTTTTCGTATCTGGTGAAGCGTAAAAAACTGTACTAAGTAACACTTGCTAAAACTAACCTTTTAAAATTCAGCGCTTTTTACTATATTTAGCTAATATTAAACTAATTTCCGTTTATGTTAGTTAAAACCTTCGGAAGCGCAGTTTTCGGAATCGATGCCACAACCATTACCATTGAAGTTGATGTAACCACCGGAATTAAATTCCTGCTTGTTGGTTTGCCCGACAGTGCTGTGAAAGAAAGTCAGCAACGCATTGAATCTGCCCTTCGTTTAAACGGCTACAAATGGCCCAAAAAGAAAATCATTATTAACATGGCTCCGGCCGATATCCGCAAAGAAGGATCGGCCTACGATTTGCCGCTGGCTGCCGCTGTTTTGGCTGCATCGGGGCAGATAAATCACGATAAACTGTCAAAGTATGTGTTAATGGGCGAACTCTCGCTCGACGGAACTTTGCAACCCATAAAAGGCGTTTTACCCATTGCTATTAATGCACGAAAAGAGGAATTTGAGGGATTTATCCTGCCTAAACAAAATGCACGCGAAGCGGCTGTTGTTGATCGTTTAAAAGTATATGGTGCGGAAAATATCAGGGAAGTAATCGACTTTTTAAACAACGAAGGTCGTCTGGAGCAAACGGTAATCGATACCCGGGCCGAGTTTTATGCGCAAGTAAATAACAATCCGCTCGATTTTTCGGATGTAAAAGGACAGGAAAATGTAAAACGGGCTTTGGAGATTGCAGCCGCAGGAAGTCACAATATCATTTTGGTTGGCCCGCCAGGATCGGGAAAGACCATGCTGGCAAAACGAATTCCTACAGTATTACCACCGTTTTCGCTAAAAGAAGCGCTGGAAACCACTAAGATTCATTCGGTGGTTGGGAAGATCGATAAAGATGCTTCGTTAATGACAAAGCGGCCTTTCCGATCGCCTCACCATACAATTTCCGACGTGGCGCTGGTTGGCGGAGGAAACTATCCCCAGCCGGGGGAAATCAGTTTGGCTCACAATGGAGTTTTGTTTTTGGATGAACTTCCGGAGTTTAAACGAACGGTGCTCGAAGTGATGCGCCAGCCGCTGGAAGACCGGAATATTACCATCTCGCGCGCCAAGTTTTCGGTTGAATATCCTGCAAGTTTTATGCTGGTGGCTTCCATGAATCCGTGTCCGTGCGGGTATTACAATCACCCCACAAAAGAGTGCGTTTGTGCTCCGGGAGTGGTGCAGAAATACCTCAATAAAATCTCGGGGCCACTGCTCGACCGTATAGATATTCACCTGGAAGTTGTTCCCGTACCTTTCAAAAAATTGTCGGAGATGGAGTCATCGGAGAATAGTGAAGCCGTTCGCGAGCGGGTTTTAGCTGCCCGGAAAATTCAGGAGAAACGTTTTGCGGAACATCAGGGGGTTTATGCCAATGCACAAATGACCTCGAAACTGATACGCGAATATGTGGTGCTCGACAATGAAAGCAATAACCTGATTAAAAATGCCATGGACCGGCTTGGTCTATCTGCCCGTGCTTACGACAGGATTTTAAAGGTATCGCGCACCATTGCCGACCTCGACGGGCAAGAAAATGTGCAGGCCGACCATCTTTCGGAAGCCATTCATTACCGTAGTCTGGACCGCGAGAACTGGGGTGGGTAACCACTCTCTGGTGATGGTATCACTCCAAGTGAGGATATCACTTTGGAATTTTTCGGGATTAGCGGTTTGTAACCGCTGTTAAATTGCGCCTAAAATGAGAGTCCGGGGCTGTATCGATGTAATGAATACAGCCCCGGACTTTAGCGTTTTTTACAGCTTGGTGATGGTCTCACTCCTGGTGAGGCTATCACTTGTTAAAACTGGTTGGAACGCTGATAACACTGATTTTTTTGATTTTCGCTGAAAGAGATTGCTTGCAGATTTCGCTGATTTGCGCAGAATAATTTTTGGGATTAGCGGTTTGTAACCGCTGTTAAATTGCGTCTAAAAAGAGAGTCGGGGGCTGTATATACTTAATGAATACAGCCCCGGACTTTAGTGTTTTTTACAGCTTGGTGATGGTCTCACTTTTGGTGAGGCTATCACTTTGGTGCGTTTTCTAAATCAGACCTTCAAGGTTTAAAAAACCTTGAAGGTCTTGTCAATTAATTCAAAAAATTCAGTTTACCTTTTTCAGCCTTGCAGCCGGAGGAGCGAAGCAAACTGTAAGCTTGTATCACACACCCTGTCTTTCAAACAATAAGCTAATTTCATATCTTAGCAGTCTAAATCAATAAAACCACAAAATGAAAAAGCCTGTTCTAATAGTGCTTGTCTTGATGAGCATTGTACAAACAATTTTCGCACAAAACATCCATCTAAACTCGCTTGGTTTTTTAACTGATGGCCCCAAAACGGCTGTTGTTCCACAATCCTGTAGTTCATTTCATCTTGTTTCTGTTTCTACCGGAGACGTAGTTTTTGAAGGAGAAACTACTGGCCCAAACTATCAGAAGGATGTAGATCAGGAAGTATGGAAAATTGATTTCACAGATTTCAAAAAACCGGGCGACTACTACCTGGAAGTACCCGGAGTGGGAAAGTCGGATGAATTCAAAATTGCAAACGATGCCTTTAATTTTGCAGCAGAAACAAGTATGCGCGCTTTTTATTTGTGGCGCTGTGGCATGGCTGTTGACGGCGAATTTGCAGGTAATCACTATCATCAGGATGCGTGTCATTTGAATGATGCCTACGAAGATTATATCGGAAAGAAAGGATCGAAACGTGATGGAACAGGCGGCTGGCACGATGCCGGCGACCATGGAAAATATGTGGTGAACGCTGGAATTTCATTGGGCGTTCTGTTTTATGCCTGGGATCATTTTCAACCGCAGTTGGAAAGAATGGATTTGGATATTCCTGAAACGGCACCCGGATTTCCCGATTTTCTGCAGGAGCTGAAATGGGAAACCGACTGGATTTTAAAAATGCAATATCCCGATGGCTCGGGCAGAGTGTCGCATAAACTAACGCGCAAGAACTTTTCAGGTTTTATAATGGCCTGCGATAATGATGCTAAACGCTATTTTACCGAATGGAGCTCGGCGGCAACAGCCGATTTTGTGGGAATAATGGCTATGGCTGCCCGCTACTTTAAATCGTACGATGACGCTTATGCGAAAAAATGTTTGGATGCAGCGTGGGTGAGTTATCGTTTTCTGCAGGAAAATCCGGAATACAAACGTTTTGAACAGGGTGATTTCCGCACCGGAGGATACCAGTCGAAAGATGAGGACGATCGGTTGTGGGCAGCTGCCGAGTTATGGGCAACTACCGGCGACGAAAGCTGTTTGCGCGATTTTGAAAAGCGTGCAGCAGCCTTTGATTATAAAATTCAGGAAAACTGGGACTGGTCAAATGTGTCGAACCTGGCGATGTACACCTATGCACTTTCTTCGCGCAAAGGAAAAAATCCGGAAGCAGAAGCTACAATAAAGAAAAACATCATTGCCAACGCCGATGCTTTGGTAGAAAAGGGAGAAGCTGATGTGTATTCGCGTGCTCTTGCCGGCAGGTATTACTGGGGTTGCAACGGAACTGTTGCCCGCCAAACGGTAAACCTGCAGGTGGCCAATCGTATTCAGCCCAACTCAAAATACAAACAAACGGCTATCGGTATTGTCGATCATATTTTCGGAAAGAATTATTATAACCGATCGTATGTTACCGGTTTGGGAATTAATCCGCCAATGTTTCCGCACGATCGTCGTTCGGGAGCCGATACTATTGATGCGCCATGGCCGGGGTACCTGGTTGGCGGTGGCCACTCAGCAACCGATTGGGTGGACAAACAGGAATCGTACAGCCACAACGAAATTGCCATAAACTGGCAAGCTGCTTTGGTTTATGCCCTTGCCGGATTGGTAAGTTATTAAAATCGTCCGGTTTTCTGCTATCGCGGGGTGAGCTGGATATTATTGTAAAGTCGACTATGTAACTTCGTTGCGTCATGCTGTCCGTCAGCCGACGGATTCAGCATCTTTTTGATAGAGATTCCGAATCAAGTTCGGAATGACGTACGTGAAACTTAAGAATTGGCTTAATACTAGGTAGTTCAATAGATTTCAATTAATTTTATAGAAATCAAAATCTATCTGTCATGACTAAATCAAAAAAGTATCCCGTTACCCGAAGAGATTTTATCAAAGTATCGGCTGCAACAACAGCTGCGGTTTCTGCCATGTCGTTTGGAGCCTGTAACACCGAAAAATTACCGGAGCCAATGACGCGCCCTTTTGGCAAGCTGGGCTTTAATGTAACAACACTTGGTCTCGGTGGCCAGGCGTCTATTCAGTGGACTCCCGATGATGTTGAGCCAGAAAAGATCATTCTTAAAGCATTCGATTTGGGCGTCAACTATTTCGATACCTCCAACCTTTATGCCGACAGCCAGCTCAACTACAATAAAGCTTTTAAACACCTGAACCTGATTCCCGGCGAAAATGGGTATAACGAAGCACTGCGAAAATCAATATGGCTGACGAGTAAAACGGCTATGCGCTGGGGTAAACCGGGTTGGCCCGAGCGGGAAAATGTTAGTAACTGGTCGAATGGAGAAAGTGTACAATGTGCGGTTGACGATGTGAAACGCTCGTTAACACAGCTGTTTGGCGATGGAGAAGGTTATTATCCCGAGGGCGCCTACCTGGATATGGTGTTGTGCCATACCTTGCATAATACCGATGAGGTGGATGTGCTTTACGAAGGTCTGGAAACGCCGCTCGATCCTGATGGAAATTTTGGTGCTTTGGTAGCCCTTCGTGATTTGCGAGACGGAACCAACCTTACCGGGATGAATCCGAAAAACGAAAAGCTGATTAAACACATTGGTTTCTCGGGGCATGCAAATCCGCCTGCTATGATGGATATGATTCAGCGCGATGAATACGGTATATTAGATGGAATGCTGATTGCCATTAATGCCAACGACAAAACCAAAATGAACATGCAGAATAACGTTATTCCGATTGCCGAAGCCAAAGGAATGGGAATAATCGGGATGAAAGTTTTTGCCGATGCTGCCCTATACCATAAAGAGCCACGTTGGTCGCAAACACCTGCCGATGTGTTCCGAAAAGTGGGAACCGATGAACTGCCGAGTAAACCGCTTATTGAATATTCGCTTACCACACCAGGCGTACATACACTGATTATCGGAATTGGGCAAATCGACGATGACCCGATGAAATGCCAGCTGATACAGAACTTTTATGCTGCACAAATAGCTCCTGACGGAATGAGTGCCGCTGAGCGAAAACGAATTGAAGGACAGGCAAAAAGTGTGAAACCGGAGAGTAATTATTTTCAGGCCATTGAGAAAGAAAAACTTTCGGCACCGCGCGATGCAAAATTGGTGGATGGCAAGTTAACCTGGAATACGGCTTTGGCTGATGATGAACCCATATCGCATTACGAAATTATTCGTGATGGCGAGTTGCTGGGCAAAGTGGAGCACAAACCTCAGCTGTTAAAAAGCAAGCCGTTTAGTATTACAATTGATGAGCCGGGAGATGTTACGCTGGTTGCTGTTGATAAAGCAGGAAATAGAGCTGAAACAGTTGTGGCGTAACAAAAATTTAATGACCTTTGTGGCGATTAGTATGAACTAAAAAGGCATACTAATGGTTTGAGATAGTAAAACATAATTTAACGAAGATGGTAGACAGACTTTCCGATCCCATTGGACGATTGATGGGATTGCGTTATAAATCGCACCCCTGGCACGGCGTTTCAATTGGCGACAATGCCCCCGAAGAATTAACCGCTTTTATCGAAGTGGTTTCAACAGATACAGTAAAATACGAAATTGATAAAGACAGTGGTTATCTGCGTGTTGATCGGCCACAGAAATTTTCGAATGTTGTTCCTGCGCTGTACGGATTTATTCCGCAAACGTATTGCGGCACTAAAGTTGGCGAGTATTGCTCAGAGAAAGTGAACCGCAAAGGCATAAAAGGCGATGGCGATCCGATTGATATTTGTGTGCTAACCGAAAAGGATCTGGCACATGGTGATTTGCTGGTAACAGCTCGTCCTATTGGTGGTTTCCGAATGATTGACGGCCACCAGGCCGATGATAAAATTATTGCTGTTTTGGATAACGACACCGTTTACGGTCATTTTACCGATGTGTCGCAGGTTCCTGAAATTGTAATTCAGCGTTTGGAGCACTATTTCCTAACCTATAAAGATATGCCGGGTGTTGAGTCGAACACCGAAATTGCGGCAACTTACGGCCACGATGAGGCGCTGGAGGTAATCAAGCTTTCGGTTGAAGATTACAACAACAAGTTTGCGAATTTAGGAAAACTGCTGTCGTAAATAATAGAAGGTTGTCTTAAAAGTTGGAAAGTACGTCAGTCTGAATTCATTTCAGAATCTGTTAAACGCGGATTGCTAAAAACATGAAGATACTGAAACAAGTTCAGGATGACGAAACAAGAACTTTTTGGACAGCCTTTTTTAATATATTCTGGCTACCGGGTAACGTTTATAGGTTTTTTCAGCCCATTCGCTGTTGTTGTAAATGTAGCTCAGCTGTGCCCGGTGATTCTTGGCAAATTCAGTATCTGTCTTGCGTTTCTTCTCAAATTCCTTTCTGAATTCAGGGTGTTCATTTAGGTATTTCAGCGCATTCTCTTCAAATCCATACGACGAAAAATATTCACGCTGATCCAAAACCTGGTCAAAAAAGTTCCACCTGAAAAATGAGTCGCGGGCTTTGGGTTCCAGTTGCTCCAGCAGGTATTTTATTTTCTTTTGGCGAACAGGAATGATCAGGTCGCCGGCATAGTATTTAACTTTCTGAACCTCGCTCGTAGTCGTCACTTTTTCATGAAAATAATGCCCGTTGTTTAATCGGTTTGCATCCGAATATTCATCGATGTAGTACACCTCTACTTCCATTGTGGTATCCTTGGGTAAACGTGTAAACTCAATTTCATTTAATTCCAGGCGTTCAATTACGCGTTGCCAGGTTTGTGGTAAAATGTAATATTCCGGAATTTTAATTTCTTCCGTTGCATTGTACACATCGTAAAATGGTATTTTTTCGGTGTAAGGCCGGGTTTTGTCGTAACCAAAACGTGGCAGCCCTGTAACCGGACTGATTTGCTGGTTGTCAACCTCGTAACCCTTGAATTCCAGCATCTCAAATTGAGTCGTGTCCACTTCAAAATTAATGGAATAAGTTTCAGCAGCCATCGATTCTTCGATACCTGTTTGGCGGCTTTTAATAATTTCTTCCGAGTTTGCTGAAGTAAATTTTGCCAGCACCTCAATAAACTGGTAGCATGATTTTACCCGGTCAGTATAATCTTTGTAAACATGATTTTCGGTCATCATGCCGTAGCAGTTAAAAAGGTTGGCATAGCCCGACGAGTAACGGCTGGTTTCCTGTGTCATCATGATGCCTTTTTTCGGGTCGGAATACATCCAGTTTACATACGGAATCAGTTCGTATTCCCCTTTTTTCATAGTGTTGTAAAGGTTGGGGAGCAGCTTTTCGCGGATAAATTTTTCCTGGCTTGGCGGAAACATGTCAGGCGACGGAGCTATCAAAGTCACGCTGTATTGATGTTCCGAGCCGTTGGTGGTATGCGTATCCAAAAACACATCGGGATCCCACAGGGTAAACAGGCGGTTAAAGCTTCGGGCATTTTCCGAATCGCATTTTGCAAAGTCCCGGTTCAAATCGAGGTTGCCGGCATTGCCCCGAAAGCCGGTTTCGTATGGTGTGGTTTGCCCCGAACGGTTGTAGGCGCTTCGGTTTAAAAGCCCGCCAATGTTGTAAGCCGGAATAATTACAAGTACTGTATTCTGAAGAATTTCGGCCAGATTATCGGCGTTGCATAAAATATTGTCAGCAAATTCAAGACTGGCATCAATACCGCAAGGTTCGCCGGGATGAATGCCGTTGTTGATAAGCAAAACCGATTTTCCCTGTGCTTTTATCGTTTCGGGGTTGAATTCCGGCTCGCTATTAATAATGAAGGTGTGCAATGGTTTGCCAATATCAGTACCACCAATCTCAACGAGTGTGGCATTTTCGTATTTCGCATCGAGCAGCTCATACATTTCAATAATCTCGTTGTAAGTTGGCGTATAATTTTGCTCGTACTTTAGGTTTAACAGTGGTTTTTGGGCAAACAAAAACAGGCTGATAACGCAAAACGCAACAACAAAAGCAGTTTTTTTTCTCATGATATTGAAATTGAGTAGCTACGAAAGTTTCACACGCAAAATCAGTTACGTTTCAAATCCAGGTACGAATAGTTAAAATCGTTCTTTTCGTCGTACAGGTCTTCACGTTTTACTTCATTCCACTCGGCATAGTTCACCTCAGGGAAAAAGGTGTCGGCTTCAAAAGGTTGGTGTACAAGCGTAAGGTAAAGTTTGCCGGCAACCGGGAAGAATTGTTTGTAAATCATTCCGCCACCGATGATAAAAGCCTCTTTTTCATCCTTCACTTTTTCAATGGCTTCGTCGATGGAAAAAACCGTTTCACATCCCGGGAAAACATCGTCCGGTTTATCGGTAATTACAATGTGGCGGCGGTTTGGTAAGGGCCATTTGGGCAACGACAACAGCGTGTTGCGCCCCATAATAATGGTATGTCCGCTGGTAATTTCCTTAAAGCGTTTCAAATCGTTGGGTAAATGAAACAAAAGGTCGTTGTTTTTTCCGATGGCAAAGTTCTCGGCAATAGCAACGATTATTGAGATATTCTTTTGGATTTTATTTGTCATTTTAATGTGATTTTAAACGGCAACAACTCCTTTAATGTGTGGATGCGACTGGTATCCTGTCAGTTCAAAGTCTTCGAATTTAAAATCGAAAATACTTTTTACATCGGGGTTGATCTTCATTTGCGGCAGCGGATAGGGTTCGCGCGATAACTGCAGTTTTACCTGCTCAACGTGATTGGAATAAATATGAACGTCGCCAAAAGTATGTACAAAATCACCCGGTTCAAGATCGCAAGCCTGAGCCATCATCATGGTTAGCAAGGCATACGATGCAATGTTAAAAGGTACGCCCAAAAATACGTCGGCACTGCGCTGGTACAGCTGGCACGATAACTTGCCATTGGCCACATAAAACTGAAAAAGGATGTGGCAGGGTGGCAGGTTCATTTTATCCAGTTCGCCAACATTCCAGGCACTCACCAAATGGCGGCGCGAATCAGGATTGTTTTTTATGGCATCAATTACCTGCGAAATCTGGTCGATGTGGCCGCCATCGGGCGTTGGCCAACTGCGCCACTGGTAGCCGTAAATGTGCCCCAGGTTGCCGTCGTCGTCGGCCCATTCGTTCCAAATGCGTACGCCGTTGTCCTGTAAATATTTTACGTTGGTATCGCCTTTTAAAAACCAAAGCAATTCGTAAATAATCGATTTCAGGTGCAGTTTTTTTGTTGTTACCATCGGGAATCCTTCGCTTAAATCAAACCGCATTTGGTGCCCGAAGCGGCTGATTGTTCCTGTACATGTACGGTCTTCTTTAACCGTCCCTTTTTCCAAAATCGTTTCCAACAAATCTAAATACTGCCTCATTTTTCAAATATTTCTCACAAAAATAATCGTTCAAAATCAACTGCTTCCGATTTCCGCAGTTTAAATATTCACAATTACACTGAGATTGTTAACGGAACACTATTAGTGATAGTATCACTCAAAGTGATGCTATCACTATTTCTATAGCTAAGGATTAAGCCGCGAACCACATTTCTTACAAAAAACAGCATCATCGTCGTGCGAAGGATGCAGGCACTGCGGGCAAACCTGTGTGTTTTTATCGCTTGTTGGATTAATGATTTCGGCAGTAACAATACCCGTTGGAACTGCAATAATGGCATATCCCATAATCATAACGATACTGGCAATAAATTGCCCCAGTGGCGTTCCTGGACTGATGTCGCCATAGCCAACGGTTGTAAGGGTAACAATTGCCCAGTATATTCCGCGCGGAATGCTGGTGAAACCGTGTTCCGGACCTTCGACCAGATACATTATAGTGCCAATTATTATAACCAGCATAGTAACGAAGAAAATAAAAACACTTATTTTCTCGCGGCTGTTCCAAATGGCTTTTGCCAGCGAGCGGCCCGCGAGTGTGTAGCGGGTAAGTTTTAATATCCGGAAAACACGGAGTAAACGGAGTATGCGAATAACCACCAGGCTGTGCGATCCTGCTATCACCAGTCCAATGTAGGTGGGTAAAACCGATAAGAGGTCGATAATTCCGTAGAAACTAAAAATGTAGCGCAGCGGTTTTTTTACAATGGCAACACGCAGCATGTATTCTATCGAGAAAATAATGGTAATGCACCATTCCAGAATACGCAGTAACTGATAATGGTTATCGCGGATGGCAGGAACACTTTCGAGCAGCACCAGCGCAACGCTTATAATAATAACGAACAGCAGGGCCACATCGAAAAGTTTGCCTGCCGGAGTGTCGGCTTCAAAAATAATCTCGTAAATCTTCTGTTTGGTACTACTCATTTAAAGTAAAATTGAGTTTTAAAGATACTATTAATTTCGAAAAACGAATTTGAACGAGCGCGGCATTCGGGTGAGTTAACCGAACCCAAAAAAAAGGAGACTTGATGAAATTATAGAAACGTCAGGTGAAGTATAAAAAGATGTCAAGTGATTTTTTAAAAGAAGACAAGTGAAGTTTTAAAAGATGTCAAGTGAAAAAAATACTCTTGTCAAGTGAAAGAGCTGAAGCAATCATAATAGTTGCTTCCGGTTTATTTCGTCCGGGTCGGCAAACAGCCACTATCCAGCTTTCTTCGCCGGACGAGATTTTCTTCATTCATTTACCCGGCGCTTCCTGACTGCTGTCAGTCGCGCCGGGTTATTGCTTGTCGCTCCTTTGGAGCTCTTAATTATAAGCGCTGAAAGTGCGTAATATTTTAGCCCGGGGCAAAGTAATTCAAAGAATTATGTCGCCCCAGGTAAATGGTTGTGATTTAGTTCATCCGGCGAAGAAGGCTATTCAACGCTAATGGTTGCACCGGACGAAAAACAACTGTCTTCCTTTGATCCGCTTTCATAAAAAACATTCATGATTCCCGGAAATCACCAACAGTGATGAAAGTGAGGCCTAACGACAGCATTTCATAAAAAAATCAGATTACAAGGCGCATACAGCAGTTGTGCGTTGAATAACTGATTATTTGCGCCTTTAATTTACTTTCTCATCACCCCCGGGTTTCACCCGAGGTTAATCCTATTTTATCCCTTCGGGATATTGAATTGGAATACCAAGTTAAGACGACTTTATTGGCCAGCCATGTCGGAATTGCAAATTTTTCATGACGCTAAAAGCGTCTAATGTGATTAACCCGGTGCGTAGCGCCGGGAAGAAATGACCAAAGCGAAATCGTCCGGCGAAGCAAGCAGATCGAAGCCAGATGGTTCTTCCGGACGAAACACAAAAGGCAATACACCTAAAGAGATGGGGACTTTCATAAAAAAGCCCTTCCCAAATTAACGGGAAAGGCTTTTTGAAATTATTTTGTATTGGTTTTTAGAGAACGTTTTCAACACTTTCGTAAGGCAGGTCGAAAGCTTCGGCAACGCCTTTGTAAACTACTTTGCCGTCAACAACATTCAGGCCTTTGCGTAATGGCTCGTTGTCGATACATGCTTGTTTCCATCCTTTTCCGGCAATTTCAATAGCATACGGAAGTGTAGCATTGGTTAATGCAATGGTTGAAGTGCGTGGAACTGCTCCCGGCATGTTGGCCACACAGTAGTGCAATACATCATCAATTACAAAAGTCGGATCGGCGTGTGTAGTGGCATGTGTAGTTTCGAAACAGCCACCCTGGTCAACTGCCACGTCAACCAAAACAGTGCCCGGCTTCATGGTTTTCAGCATGTCGCGAGTTACCAAATGTGGTGCTTTGGCACCCGGAATAAGAACCGCACCAATAATAACGTCGTGCGTTTTTACCATTTCGCGAATGTTAAACTCGTTGCTCATCATGGTTTTTACGTTGGCCGGCATAATATCGTCGAGGTAACGAAGGCGTTTCAACGATACATCCATAATGGTAACATCGGCACCCAGTCCGGCAGCCATTTTTGCTGCTTCGGTACCTACAATACCACCACCAATAATCAAAACTTTGGCAGGAAGAACTCCGGCAACTCCACCAAGAAGCACGCCGTAACCGCCATAAGTTTTTTCCAGGTATTTAGCACCTTCCTGAATCGACATACGACCGGCAACCTCGCTCATTGGCACGAGCAACGGAAGCGAACGATCGGGCAACTCAACAGTTTCGTAGGCCAAACAAACCGATTTGTTTGCGATCATGGCGTGTGTTAATGGCTCGCACGATGCAAAGTGGAAGTAAGTGTAAAGAATTTGTCCTTCTTTAATCAGCTTGTATTCCTCTTCGATGGGCTCTTTTACTTTGATGATCATTTCGGCAATGCCGTAAACATCTTCAATGGTTGGAAGCATTTTGGCTCCGGCTCCGATATAATCTTCATCCTGGAAACCGCTGCCCATGCCACCTCCGGCCTGAACATATACTTCATGGCCATGTTTAACCAACTCCGCAGCACCGGCAGGTGTTAGTGCAATACGGTTTTCGTTATTTTTAATTTCCTTTGGTACTCCAATTATCATTTTCGTATAGATTTTAGTTTCTTCTGACTTCAAAAATAGACCTCTATTTGTGACTAAAACATGACAAATTCTCAGGATTTACAACAATTTATTGCAAAAGTAGTAGGTGTGATGCCAGATGCTTGAAAATTGTAAGTTAAGTTTGTGACAACATGTTAATTTGTTCGAAATTTTAGGTTATTGTTTTCAGATTGATAATCTTATCTTTGCCTGCCTGTAAAATATATTATATAACATGCCGACAGTATCAGAGAGAGGAAGGATAATGCCTGATTCACCCATCAGGAAATTAGCTCCGTTAGCTCATGAAGCTAAAGAGAAAGGAGTTAAAGTGTTCCATTTAAACATCGGGCAGCCCGATTTGCCAACACCTCCTGAAGCGCTGGTGGCCATCCGGTCGATCGACCGGGAAATTCTGGAATATACGCCGAGCGAGGGAATTTTGTCGTTTCGTCAGAAGCTGGCAAAATATTACCACAAATTTGATATTGATGTTTCGGCCGACGATATCATTGTTACCTCGGGAGGTAGCGAGGCGGTAACCTTTGCGTTTATGAGTTGTTTGGACCCGGGCGACGAAATTATTGTGCCCGAGCCGGCTTATGCCAACTACGAAGCTTTTGCCATTGTGGCCGGAGCTAAAATCCGATCGATTCCGGGAGATATCGAGGAAGGATTTGTATTGCCTGCAATCGAGGAATTCGAGAAGCTGATTACCCCAAAAACCAAGGGGATTATGATTTGCAACCCGAATAACCCAACCGGATATTTATATACCCAGCAGGAAATGAATGCCATTCGCGATTTGGTGAAAAAATACGATCTGTATTTGTTTTCCGACGAGGTTTACCGTGAGTTTTGTTATACCGGCGCTCCTTATATTTCTGCTTTTCATTTAGAAGGAATTGAGCAGAATGTTGTTTTGATCGACTCGGTATCAAAACGTTACAGTGAATGTGGTTTGCGGATTGGTGCACTGATTACCAAAAATAAAGAAGTAAAAAGGAATGTGATGAAGTTTTGCCAGGCACGGTTGAGTCCGCCGCTTATCGGGCAAATTGCCGCCGAAGCTTCGTTGGATGCCGACCCGGATTACATGCTCAATAACTACAACGAGTATGTTCAGCGACGCAAGTTTCTGATTGACGGATTGAACCGCATCGATGGTGTGTATTCGCCAATACCGATGGGCGCATTTTATACCGTTGCGCGTTTACCGGTTGATAATGCCGATAAATTTTGCGCCTGGTTATTATCCGATTTTCAGTACGAAGGACAAACCGTTTTCCTTGCACCGGCTTCGGGTTTTTATACCGGCTCGGATAAAGGGCAGGATGAAGTGCGGATTGCCTATGTGCTAAACAAAGCCGATTTGGCCGTTTGTTTGAAGATTCTGGCTGAAGCATTAAAAGTGTATCCGGGAAGAAAGCAACGTTAGCATTTAAATAGCAGAAAACGACTATCAAAGCATAAAAAAACCGGACTGTAAGCAGTCCGGTTTTTTGTTTATCTGTAGTTTGTTACGATAAGTTCTTAACACGTTCCATGGCTTCCAGCACATTTTCGCGGTCGGCAAAAGCTGAAAAACGGAAGTAACCTTCACCTGCCGGGCCAAAACCAGATCCCGGAGTACCAACCAAATTCGCTTCGTTTAACACTTTATCGAAAAAGTCCCACGATGTCATGTTGTTTTTGGTTTTCACCCACACGTAAGGTGCGTTAACTCCACCATAAACTTCGTAGCCAATTTCGGCCAGGCTTTCGCGCATTATTTTGGCATTTTCCAGGTAGTAAGCAATTACTTCTTCTACCTCTTTTTTACCTTCTTCGGTGAAAATGGCAGCAGCTGCTTTTTGAACCGGGTACGAAACGCCGTTGAATTTGGTCGATTGACGACGGTTCCACAATTTTTTTACCTGGTGCGCTTGTCCTTCCGAATCGTAAGCAACCAATTCGTTTGGAATAACGGTAATGGCACAGCGTGTTCCGGTAAAACCGGCTGTTTTCGAGAAACTGCGGAATTCGATGGCCACTTTTTTAGCGCCTTCAATTTCGTAGATCGAACGCGGAATTCCATCTTCGGTAATAAAAGCTTCGTAGGCCGCATCGTAAAGAATGATCGCATTTTTTTCGATGGCATAATCCACCCACTTTTTCAGTTCTTCTTTGCTGGCAACTGTTCCGGTTGGATTGTTGGGGTAGCAAAGGAAAATCAGGTCGGGAGTTTCGGTTGGCAGCTCAGGAATAAAGCCGTTTTCTTTTGTACAAGGCATGTAAATTATTCCTTCGTAATGGCCGTTTGCCTGGCAAGTGCCTGTTTTTCCGCTCATTACCGTTGTGTCGGCATAAACCGGGTAAACCGGATCGCAGATGGCAATTTTATTGTCGTTGCCAAAAATCTCCTGAATATTTCCGGTGTCGCATTTCGATCCGTCAGAAACAAAAATCTCATCCGCTGAAATATCGATTCCTTTTTCCTGGTACGAATGTTTGGCAATGGCTTCGCGCAGGAAAGCGTAACCTTGTTCGGGGCCGTAGCCTTTAAACGTTTCGCCTTTGGCCATTTCGTCAACACCTTCGTGAAAAGCTTTTACAACACTGGGGACCAATGGTTGGGTAACATCGCCGATGCCCATTTTAATTACTTTTTTATCGGGATTGGCATCGATAAATTCGCTCACTCTGCGTCCAATTTCCGGGAAAAGATATCCGGCCTGAAGTTTCAGGTAATTCTCGTTGATTTTTGCCATATCTGTCTATTTTATACTGTTTTCCAAATTGAAGCGTAAAGATAAAAAAAACTATCGGCAAGTATTTTTGAGACGAATTCCTGCGCGGTTATTTAGATTAATTTAATAAAACAAAAATTTACGAATGGGGCTGGTACTGTTTCTATGAATCGAGGTATAGAATCTTGATTTTCATAAACCTATATTTTAAGTAATATTTCCTATTTTTATTGGAAACAGATTTTTAAATGGAATTCAAAGCTTATTCGCAACCTGACCTTATTTGAAATAATAATCAGGGTTAAAACCCTGATTTGTTGGAATGCCGCATAACCCCAGGCTTAAGCCTGGGGTTATGAGAATAAACTAATAACCGGGCTTTAGCCCTCAAATTTTAAGATATGTCATACGTTCGAAATTGGTTACATTGTGTATGGGGGACGAAATCCAAAGTTCCGCTTTTAACAGATGAAAATAAACAGAAAATATTGGATCATATCTTAGCAAATGCCAGGACAAAGGGGATTTTGATTTATTCTATTAATGGATATCGAGATCATGTTCATTGTTTAATATCACTGTTGCCCGAACAGAACATTGCTAAAGTGATTCAGCTGTTAAAAGGCGAAAGCTCATATTGGATTAATAAAGAAAACTTAGGTAAGAACTTTAAATGGGCAGATGAATACTTTGCCGTTTCGATAAGTGAATCGCAAGTTGAGAAAGTGAAAACTTATATCCATAATCAAGAAATTCATCACAAAAAGAAAAGTTGGGAGGAAGAGTACAATGAGTTCATTAAGAATTATAATTTTGACAATTATTAAAAAGGGAACATAATTATGCAAAACTTCTTTGTAAAATCACATGGCCTGGGAAACGATTATATCGTTTTAAACCAGGAAGACATAACTTTTGAATTAACAGAAAAAGCTATAATCCGAATTTGCGATGTGCATTTTGGAATTGGTTCCGACGGCATTCTTTTAAAAGTGCCAAGCGAAAATGCTGACTTTGGTTTGCGCATTCTCAATCCCGATGGTTCGGAAGCCGAAAAAAGTGGCAATGGGCTGCGTATTTTTGCTAAATATTTGTACGACCATGGTTTTACCGCAGAAAAATCGTTTAGCATTGAAACTCCCGGAGGACTTGTTCGTGCAGAAATTACCGAGGAAAAAAACGGCAAGGCTTTTATGATAAAAGTGGACATGGGTAAAGCGATTTTCGAATCGAAAAAAATACCTGTTAACTGCGAAAAAGAGGAATGTATTGGTGATACACTGGAGTTGGAATACCGCGGATACGAAATTAATTGTGTGTCGGTAGGTAATCCGCACTGTGTGGTTTTAACGGATGAGTTGGATGAAAAGGAAATAAAAACCTTCGGGCCGCAAATTGAGACGAATCCGATGTTTCCGAACCGCATAAATGTGCAGTTTGCAAAAGTAGTTTCTCCAACCGAAGTGGAAGTGATGATTTGGGAGCGCGGTGCCGGCTGGACCCTGGCATCGGGAAGTTCGTCGTGTGCCGTGGCGTGCACGGTAGTGAAACGTGGATTGACAGAGCGCAACCTTACCATAAAAATGCCGGGCGGAAACCTGGCCATCGAAATTGATGAAGACTGGGAAATCCGAATGACCGGCGAAGTTCGTGAAATTGGATCGGGAACACTGAGTGCAGAATTAATAGAGGATCTGGAGCTATGAGAACATTGCTGATTTTTATATTGACGGTTTTTGCTTTCACCTCGAATGCACAGTTTACATGGCCAAACGGCGCCAAAGCGGCGGTAGTTTTTACTTACGACGATGCTTTGGATTGTCATTTGGATATTGCCGTTCCGCAGTTGGATGAGTTTGGTTTGAAAGGAACATTTTTCTGTACGGGTAATTCGCCATGCTTATACAACCGAACCGAAGAGTGGCGTGCCATTACAAAACGAGGACACGAGTTAGGGAATCATACTTTATTTCACCCGTGCGACGGAACCGGGCAGGATTGGGTAAAACCCGAGTACGACCTGAGAGCTTATACGCCCGAACAAATTGTTGCCGAACTAAAAACGGCTAATACTTTATTAAAAGCAGTTGATGGAAATACAGAGCGATCGTACGGATATACCTGCAGTAACTATGTTGCTAACGGAGTAGATTTTACCGATTCGGTAAAAAATATATTTGTGGCTGCCCGTTGCGATGGCCCAATTCCGGAAACAATGGACGATTACAAAACCTGGAAAACCCCCAGTTATATGTCTGTTGATCCGGATATTCAGGATTTGATTACCCAGGTTGAGGAAGCCCGGGCAAAAGGAACAATTGTGGTGTTTATGTTTCACAATGTGGGTGGCGGTTACCTGAATACAGCAGCAGATGTGCACAAAAAACTGTTGCAATATGTAAGTGAAAACCAAGGCGATTTTTATAACGACTCCTTCATAAATGTAATGAAGTACGTGAAGGAAAATCAGTAATCAGATTTCCAGATTTGAAATTTCGTTGGTTACCCGGTAATAGTATTGCGGGTATTCGTACATGGCCATTCGTGGTTCGGTGTGCCCAATGGTGTAGCCGTAAACACCGTTGTAATCTTCGCGGTTTTCGCCCATTTCTTCCAGCTGCTCAAGGTATTCGTCGAGCGATTTCGACTCGATAACGATTACCTTACCCATTTTATGGATAATCGGACTGTGGGCACGCGTAGGATCGTGGTCGAATTCCAAAATCCGGCGGCCGTAGCGCGTAATGCCTATGGTTCTGAAGGTCATGCTTTTCCCTACACCCGGAAGATTCAGGATGCTTCGGTCGGTGGCTAAAAACGGAAGTTGAGTTTCCTGGTGCAGGGCTCTTATATGCTTCACAATATTAGCCGGATTAACCAAAAGATGTTGGGCAAAGTCCATGTCTTTTTGCGGTATCGTTCCAAATATTTTTTCTTCCATGCGTTCCTGCATCAGGCGCGAGTTGGGGGTAAAGTTGCTTTTGTTTTCTTTAAACCCTTTCACGGTAAAGGTGTAGTACGAAAGTACCCCGATTTTATTCAGTACATGCCGCAGTTTTACACTGTGTCCACGCCTTGAGGCTGCCGTGGTAAAAACTTCCTGGTTGGTAACCGCCCAGCCGGATTCAAGCAGCAACTGAACAGCTCGTTTCGACTCGGAGGTGATTTCCATTGGCGACTGAAAGTGCGCCTGAATAACAAACTGCCTTATGCCTGCTTTTTGTGCTTTCTTTTTAAATGCTGAAAGGACTTTGCAAAGATCGGGAGTTATGCGTTGTGGCAAATAAGCCGGCAAACGCGTACCAATCCGAATGCGAACAATTTCGGCATATTTTTCTCCCTCAGCACGCGATTTATTGTCTTCAATTTTTACTAGTGCCATATTGTAAACAGCATCCAGAATTTGTTTCATACTATTGTTGCTGCTCATTAAAGCATCGCCACCGGTTATCAGAATATCGCGAAGCTGTGCGTCGTTTCTGAAATAATCGAGTAAAACTGGCAGGCGTTCTTTCCACGTTTTTTGTGGTTTCAGCTTGTCGAGATTAAAATTGTAACGCCCGCTCTGAAAATCGTACATGCGCTGACAGCTGGCACATAAACCACCGCAGGCCCGGCCAACCGTGTCGGGAATAAAAATGGCAACCTCGGGGTAGCGCCGGTGTATATTGTGCGAGGGCAAAAGCCAGCCCGCAGCATTTGGCTCGCCGGGTTTTACCTTGTCTTCTTTTTCCCAGGCAACAATTTTTCCGAACTCCTCCACCAGCTGTTTGCTGTAAATTACATAACAACGAATGGCCATGTCGGCACCCACCACGTAATCGGGGATGTACGAATTTAACAGCGACAGGTAATACGGATTTACAAAAAACGGAATGCCTTTTCTGCGTGCCTTTTTCAGCACTTTCATCGTTTCTTCGGTAAGCGTGTAGTCGAGCATTTCGTTCAGCAATTCAGGCGAACGAATGGCAAAGCGCAAATGAAAATTACTGTCGAGCCACCACTGGTTCATCAACTTTTCTTTTTCGGCGAAACTTAACCCCGGTTCAAAAGAATATTTATGACTGGAGATATCGCCACAATCGATTTTCTCGATCAAAATCCGGATAATCCGCTTTTTATTTTCTTGTCGCAGATTTTCTACCACCGGATCAAGTCCTGAAGGATATTTTTTCATCCAGTTTTCTACCTGGCTTTTTGTGGGATGTGTTCGAATTTGTGTGTCGTTTAGCTGCCGAAACAGCTGCAGCATATCTTCGAAAAAAGCGGGTTCGGCACCGCTGGTTCCTTTGTGCGTGGCCAGCCACAGCATTTTAAACGGGTTGGTTTGTGCCAGTTGGCCGCCAATATTCTGGTCGGGAAATTCCTTGCCTGCATTGTCGATATAATCCAGGATGCGGATTGCTGCGAAATCCTGCCAGCTTAGTTTTTCGGCCAGTTCTTCGTCGGTAGAGGTTCCGAGGTAGTAACTTTCGGCAGCCGGATTGCGTTTTAAAACCGGCAAAACCCAATTGCGTAACGCTTCATGAATTTCAACAACATTGTTGGCATTTCTGATGATCTTTTCAAGCACCGGATTCTCGGCCAATAATTTCTGAAGAATTTTGCGTGCACGTACGGAGATGCCAACCTTGTCCCAAAAAGCAATTGAATCCATGGCGAAAATTTTTTTAATAAAGCTGTCGGATCATTTAAGATACGAAAAAATGGCCTAAAATCAAAAGGAAAGGCGATGGTGTATGCGAGTGCTGGTATGAAACTTTTTCGTTGAAAATCAAAATATTATGCAGTGGTGAACACAATTTGTTGAATTCGATTATCTTTGTGCCGATTTTTAGAAAATAACAGAGAATTCCCGCAAGGGAAGGAACACCTAATTATTTGAAATAATGACACATAAAGCAGGATTTGTGAACATTGTTGGCAACCCGAATGTGGGAAAATCAACAATTATGAATGCACTGGTAGGCGAAAAATTGTCTATCATTACCCAAAAAATGCAAACCACGCGCCACCGGATTAAAGGCATTGTAAGTGGCGACGATTTCCAGATTGTTTATTCCGATACTCCCGGTATTCTGAAGCCTAGTTACAGACTTCAGGAATCGATGATGAAGTTTGTTGATACAGCTTTAATCGATGCCGACGTGATTCTTTTTGTTACCGATGTAAAAGAAAAGGTGGACAAAAATCCGGAGTATATCGAGAAAGTACGTAAGTCGAACATGCCGGTTATCGTGTTGCTGAACAAGATCGATCTGTCGAACCAGGAAGAGGTGTTAAAATTGTACGATCACTGGTCGAACATATTTCCGGGAGCAGATGTATTCCCAATTTCGGCGCTCGAAAAATTTAATATCGAACCTATTTTCGATCGTATTTTGGAGCACTTGCCCGAAGGTCCGGCCTTTTTCTCGAAAGAGCAATTAACCGACCGCAACGAGCGTTTTTTCATGCAGGAAATTATTCGCGAGAAAATTCTTCTGCATTACCAAAAAGAAATTCCTTATTCGGTTGAAGTTGAGGTGGAAGAGTTTAAAGAAGAGGAGAAAATTATCAATATCCGCACGGTAATTTATGTTTCGCGCGAAAGCCAGAAAGGAATTATTATCGGCCATCAGGGGAAAAGTATAAAACGTGTGGGAACAGAAGCACGTGCTGACGCCGAAGAGTTTTTCGACAAGAAAATTTTCCTCGAATTGTATGTGAAAGTAGCCAAAGACTGGCGTGAGAAAGACGGCCAGTTGAAAAAATTTGGGTACGATAAATTTTAAAAAGACAGAAGACCGGAGACGGAAGTGAGGATTATATCCTGAAGAAGAGCTATCCATAGCCCCGACTTTTAAGTCGGGGAATTTAGAAGCCTCCGGAAAACATGGGCTTTAGCCCTTAACAAAATTGAAAGAGAAATGAGCAGCAGAATAGTAGCAATAGTAGGACGCCCGAATGTGGGTAAATCAACTTTGTTTAATCGTTTGATTGAACAGCGTAAAGCCATTGTTGACGAAACAGCCGGCGTTACCCGCGACCGTAATTACGGAAAAGGCGAGTGGATTGGCGTTGAATATTCGGTGATTGACACCGGAGGTTATGTGGTGAATTCGGAAGATGTTTTTGAAGCAGAAATCAACAAACAGGTGCATTTGGCCATTGATGAGGCCGATGTAATTATGTTTGTGGTGGATGTGGAAGCCGGAATTACCGACCTGGATGATGCCATCGCGAATATTTTACGTCGTAGCAAAAAGGAAATTGTCCTGGTGGTAAATAAAGTCGATAACCATAACAGAATTCTGGACGCGCAGGAGTTTTACGGCTTAGGATTGGGAGAAATCTATTGTATTTCGTCGATGACCGGAAGCGGAACCGGCGATATGCTGGATGCTCTGGTCGATAAATTCCCAAATAGAGAGTCGTTGGAAGAAGAGCATGAATTGCCACACCTGTCGGTTGTTGGCCGCCCGAATGTGGGTAAATCGTCGTTTATTAATGCTTTGATTGGCGAAGACCGCAACATAGTAACCGATGTTGCCGGAACAACACGCGATTCCATTCATACCCGATACAATAAGTTCGGTCACGATTTTATGATCGTTGACACAGCCGGACTGCGAAAAAAAGGAAAAGTAAGCGAAGACCTGGAGTTTTATTCGGTATTGCGTTCGGTGCGTACCATCGAAAATTCAGATGTATGTTTGTTGCTGATTGATGCAACACGCGGAGTGGAAGCGCAGGACATGAACATTCTGAATCTGATCATCAAAAACAAAAAGGGTGTGGTTATTTTGGTGAACAAGTGGGATTTGATTGACAAAGACACCATGACTACCAAAAAAATGACGCAGGAAATTCACGACCGTTTGGCGCCGTTTACCGATGTGCCGATCATTTTTATTTCGGCATTAACAAAACAGCGCGTGCACAAAGCGCTGGAGGTTGCCATGGAGGTTCACGAAAACCGCAAGCAGCGCATAAAAACATCGGAATTGAACCAGGTATTACTCGAGGCAATTGAAGAATACGGGCCTCCATCGGTAAAAGGTAAATACATAAAAATTAAATATTGTACGCAGTTGCCATCGCCAACACCGGCCTTTGCATTGTTTGCCAACTTGCCGCAATACATTAAAGAGCCGTATAAAAGGTACATCGAAAACCAGCTGCGCGACAACTTTAACTTTACCGGCGTACCTATTCAAATTTATTTCAGGCAGAAATAAGAGAAGCCGCAAGTCGGAAGACCAAAGTTTGAAGCTTGAAAATTCCATCTGTAGTTATTGCAGGTAGAATTTTTTTTTTGTCTTTTAACGCAGTTAATTTTTACGAATCACATTCTGTTTCCGCTTGTATTTAAAGCAATTTATTTCTTAAATTGGCTAAAATTCTTCGGGCATAAAAGCTGGCTGCTTTTGTATTCCGAAGCATAAATTTAAAATATGGCACGTTTTTTAAAAGATCGCTCAAATGCAAAGGGAGCTGTTCCCGGTTCGCTGGTTTTAATCGGCAGACAAAAAATGGAACAGTCAGAAATTCAGTTTATTACCTACGACAAAGAGGAATTGCACGAGGAAACAGTTGATTCGATAGCCACGGCACGGCAAAATTTTAAAGCGGGTAAGGTAAACTGGGTAAATATTTACGGCCTGCATGATTTGGAGATGATTAAAAAGCTGGGTGAAGGATTTAAATTGCCTTCACTTTTGCTTGAAGATATTCTGAATACCGACCAACCTCCGAAATACGAAAATGGTGAGCATTACGATGCTTTTATTATGAAAATTCTGCTTCAGGAAAAAGATGGGTATCGCATACGTGCCGAGCAGCTTACCTTGATTTTGGGCGAAAACTATGTGTTGACGCTGCAGGAACAAAGAGCGCATTTTTTTGAAGGGGTTCGCGAGCGTATCCGCAAAAGTAAAGGTCGCATTCGTGTTAGCGGAAACGATTACCTGGCTTATGTTTTAATGGATGCTTTGGTGGATAATTATTCGATGCTGATTGAAAATATTGGCCGGCAGGTGGAAGATATTGAGGATCGGCTTTTTAAAACCATGGACTCAAAAATTGTAGAGGAAATCTATCGTTTTAAAACAGAATTGAATTTCACGCGCAAAGCCGTGCGCCCCATGCGCGAGTTTATGGCCTCGTTGTTACGCGCCGAAGATACTTTCTTCAAGGAAAAGAATATTGCTTATTTAAAAGATTTGAATGACATGGTTGTTCAGTGTTCGGAAGCCGTGGAAATGTACAATAATATGACCTCCGACCAGCTGAATATCTACAATTCGAACATGAGTAACCGCATGAACGAGGTGATGAAAACTCTTACTATTTTTGCATCGATATTTATTCCGCTAACCTTTATTGCCGGTATTTACGGAATGAACTTTGAATACATCCCCGAACTTAAATTCAAATATGGTTATCTGGTTTTCTGGATAATTATTTCAATCCTTGGAGGCGGATTACTGATTTATTTTAAACGAAAAAAGTGGTTGTAAAAAATTTTAACCAAAACAAATATGCAGGAAATTGATAATATAGAACTGGAATACTTAAAATTCGACGATTACCAGGAACTCAAACAGGCGATGATTGAGGTGTACACCAGCATGCCCGATGCCTATTGGAAAGAGCATCATATAAAATCGCTTATCGATCGTTTCCCCGAGGGCCAGGTGGTGCTGAAGGTAAACGGGCAGATTGCCGGTTGTGCACTTGCCATTGTGGTTGATTACGATAAGTTTGAAGATAATCACACGTACAAGGAAATTACCGGGAATTATACCTTCGAAACGCACTCGCCCAATGGCGATATGTTGTACGGAATTGATGTTTTTATTAAACCCGAATTTCGTGGATTGCGCTTGGGGCGCCGGCTGTACGATTACCGAAAAGAGTTGTGCGAACGGCTTAATTTAAAAGGAATTGCCTTTGGCGGACGGATTCCCAACTATCACCTTTACCAGAATGAACTGTCGCCAAAAGAGTACATACAGAAAGTGCGTACCAAAGAAATTCACGATCCGGTGCTGAACTTTCAGATATCGAACGATTTTCACCCGGCAAAAATTATAAAGGGCTACCTCGAAGGCGACACCGATTCGAATGAATACGCGGTGCTGCTGGAGTGGGATAACATTTACTACGAGAAGCCACGGAAAAAGCCGGAGATCACAAAAACGGTGGTTCGTTTGGGTTTGGTGCAATGGCAAATGCGGCCTTACAAAACCCTGGAAGACCTGATGTTGCAGGCTGAATTTTTCGTTGATGCCGTTTCGGGTTACCGTTGCGATTTTGCGCTGTTCCCCGAGTTTTTTAACGCGCCGCTTATGGCCGAAAATAACCACTTAACCGAACCCGAAGCCATTCGCGATTTGGCCAAGCACACCGAAGCTATTACCGCAAAGTTTTCGGAGTTGGCCATTAGTTACAACATCAATATTATTACCGGAAGTATGCCCGAGCTGGTGGACGACAAGTTGTTCAACGTAGGCTACCTTTGCCGCCGCGACGGAAGCACCGAGCGTTACGAAAAACTGCACGTAACCCCCGACGAGGTAAAAGTTTGGGGAATGCAGGGAGGCCATACTTTAAAAGCACTGGATACCGATTGCGGGAAGATCGGTGTGTTGATTTGCTACGACTCGGAATTTCCGGAATTGAGTCGTTTGCTGGCTGACGAAGGCGTGGATATTTTGTTTGTACCTTTTTTAACCGATACGCAAAATGGTTTTTCGCGCGTACGGAATTGCTCGCAGGCACGCGCTATTGAAAACGAATGTTACGTGGCCATTGCCGGAAGTGTGGGCAACCTGCCGAAAGTGCATAACATGGATATTCAGTATGCACAGTCGATGGTATTTACACCCTGCGATTTTGCTTTCCCGGTAAACGGAATAAAAGCCGAAGCCACGCCAAATACCGAAATGATTTTAATTGCCGATGTGGATATCGGTTTGTTGCGCGAACTCAACCAGTTTGGTAGTGTAAGAAACCTGAAAGACCGCCGCCAGGATTTGTTCCAGCTGAAAAAGATGGTGTAGTCAGGATGCGACTGCATCAGTTCGGAACAGTTTCATCTTTTCCAAAGTTTTAAACTTGGAAGAAGGTTCGCAGCTAATTTCTGTGAGACCTTCAAGGTTTCAAAAACCTTGAAGGTCTTAATGTATACAGCCCCGGACTCTCTTTTTTGGTGCAATTTAACAGCGGTTACAAACCGCTAATCCCCAAAATCACTCTGCGAACCGTAGCTTTTCTGTTTCGAAAAGGATCCGATCCGTTTTAGTATGTATACATTAAGCATATACAGCCCCGGACTCTCTTTTTTAGGCTCAATCAAGCAGCGGTTACAAACCGCTGGACCCGAAAATTCTTCTGCGCCAATCGGCGAAATCAGCGAGCCATTTCTTTTTATTGTAAATCAGCAAAATCAGTGTTATCAGCGTTCGAATAACTTTCAATAGTGATAGCCTCACTCTGAGTGAGACCATCACTCTGAGGGGGTTGAACGAACAATCCTTTCTTACGGAACAGTTTTTGCAGAATAAGCTTATCTTTGTACAATAAACAGAACGCGATGATTGGCAAATTTTTTCATACACCGGGAACAAAAAAGTTTAGTATCACCCCACGTTTTTGGGATCCCGACAAGGACGAAAGAGACGAGCGGGAACGCCGAATTAAGGAGGAGTTAGGAATTGTTGATGAGAAAAAAGACAGCAATCGCCCGTATCGTCCAAACATTAAAGGTCAATTTCGGACGGGAGATGGCTGGGCGCGCTCATCCGAATCGGCCCGTCGAGCACAAAACCGCAGGTTGATATGGATTGTTTTAATCCTTGCCCTGGTGCTTTATCTTTTCTTCTTTTCCGACTTTTTAGCCTAAATAGCGAATCTCGTAGTACAAATTTCTAAAGATTTAATCTTGAGCGATATTATTCAGTTATTACCCGATGCAGTAGCTAATCAGATTGCTGCCGGAGAAGTTATTCAGCGACCGGCATCGGTTGTGAAAGAGCTTGTGGAGAACGCTCTTGATGCGGGCGCAACTGAAATCACCATCAATATAAAAGACGCTGGTAAAACCCTTGTTCAGATTTCGGACAACGGAAGCGGAATGTCGCCAACCGATGCACGAATGGCTTTTGAGCGTCATGCCACATCAAAAATCCGTTCGGCCAATGATTTGTTTGCCATTCGTACCATGGGTTTCCGTGGCGAAGCGCTGGCATCCATCGCCGCTATTGCCGATGTGGAGCTACGCACCAAAAAAGCCGACGATGAGGTGGGCACTTTTATTCATATTATCGGTTCCGAAGTAAAAACACAGGAGCCTGCGGGATGCAACAACGGCACCAATTTTATGATTAAAAACCTGTTTTATAATGTGCCGGCACGTCGCAAATTCCTAAAAGCAAATTCAACCGAATTAAAGCATATTATCTGGGAAATTCAGCGGGTAGCATTGCCCAATCCCGACATTAAATTGTCGTTAATCCACAACGGATCGCCGGTTTATGATCTGCCGCCGGCCAACTACAGGAAACGTTTGGTTGATGTGTTTGGCCGGAGCCTTAATCAAAGCCTTATAAATGTTGATGAAGATACCAGCATTGTAAAGGTTTTCGGTTACATTGGGCAGCCCAAATATGCCCGCAAAACACTGGGCGAACAGTTCTTTTTTGTAAATGGACGTTTTATGCGCCATCCGTATTTTCATAAGGCAATTACCCAGGCTTACGAGCAGTTGTTACCTCCCGATACTTATCCGTCGTACTTTCTGTTTCTGGAGCTCGATCCGGAAGCAATCGACATTAACGTGCATCCAACAAAAACCGAGATAAAATTTGAAAACGAACGCGATATCTGGCCGATTATTCATGCCTCGATACGCGAATCGTTAGGCAAACACAACGTGGTGCCGTCAATCGATTTCGACCAAAGTGGAAGCATTGATATTCCTGTTCCGAAAAAAGATGGCGAGGGAGTGCGTTTCCCGGAGATTCAAATCAATCCCGATTACAATCCGTTTGACAACGAAAAACAGTTTGCCGAACGTGGATACTCGCCGTTTGAAAAGGATTCTGCCGGACAAGGACGAAGCTCTTCTCCCGGGTCGGGAAGAGAAAAGAAGAACCTTGACAACTGGGAAGACCTGTACCAGGGAGCACAATTGAAATTAAAACCCGAGCCCGAATACCGCGAAAGCGCCATTCAGGCTGATGACTTGTATGCGAATGCGCCCGGGCAGTTTAGTGGTAAAAAAGTTTTGCAGCTAAAACAGCGATATGTATTAACACCGGTAAAATCGGGATTAATGGTTATCGACCAGAAGCGGGCACACGAGCGAATTTTGTACGAAAAGTTTATGGAGGTGCTGAAATCGGATTCGGTGGCCAGCCAGCAGCAGTTATTTCCGCAAACCATCGAACTCAATCCTGCCGATTCGGCATTGTTGAAATCCATTTTGGAAGATTTGTTGTCGTTGGGGTTTGATATCCGGGAATTTGGGAAAGACACGTTTATTATTAATGGCACGCCGGGAGTTTTAGATATTTCGTCGCCCGAGCTGATACTTGAAAAATTGCTGGAAGAGTACAAAACTTCGCCGGTGGATGCACGCTCAAAAGCTAAAGAGCAAATAGCGGCATCGTTGGCAAAAGCATCGGCAATGGATTATGGTACTAACCTGAAACAGGAAGAGGTGGACCACCTGATCGATAATTTGTTTGCCTGTGCAACACCCAATTTTTCGCCCGACGGAAAAAAGGTGTTGACCATCATTTCGACAGATGATATCGAAAAAAGTTTCTCGAAATGACAGATTGTCGTTAATTTGAGCACTTAAAATTTTGGCGTGGTCATTGTACCTTGCGTGGTCATTAAAACAATATGCAACTGAAGACCGTTGATTTTGGAAAGAAAGTTTATTTCGGTCTTCCAACTTTATAAATATGAGATACCGTCCGATGTTAAATATGCCACCGGTGGTGAAGAACTTGATTCTTGCCAACGTTGTGTTTTTTCTGATAACCATTGTGTTAAAACAAAGCGGAACTGATTTGTATCCGATTTTGGGTTTGCACTTTCCGCTGTCGGAAAAGTTTAAGCTACACCAGTTTTTTACTTATATGTTTATGCATAGCTCGCAAGGTATCGGGCATATTTTTTTCAATATGTTTGCCCTGTATATGTTTGGGCGCGTGCTTGAAAGTGTTTGGGGGCCAAAGCGGTTTCTTACTTTTTACCTGGTAACCGGAATTGGCGCCGCGGTGCTGCATATGGTGGTAACTTATTTCGAATACCAGTCGCTGATTGGTAAAATGTCGCCCGACCAGATTGCCTACGTAAAAGAAGTGGGTTACCAGATTTGGAGCGAAGGAAAGAATTTTAGCGATCCGCTGGCCGGTAAGTTAAATGCCATTTTAAATACACCAACTGTTGGTGCTTCGGGTGCGGTTTTCGGTATTTTGTTAGGTTTTGGTATGTTGTTCCCAAATACCGAGTTGATGTTGCTGTTTCCGCCAATACCCATTAAAGCCAAGTATTTTGTAATTGGTTATGGTGCTTTGGAGTTGTTCTTTGGTGTTTCCGGAATTCAGGGAAGTGTAGCGCACTTTGCCCACCTTGGCGGAATGTTATTTGGGTATTTTATGATTAAATACTGGAACAAAAACTCGAATCGTTTTTATTAAAAACAAGACGGAATAGTTGTGGATATTGCAGGCGACATAAAACGAACATTTAAAGAAGGATCGGTTTTAACCCGGCTCATCTACATCAATATTGGTGTATTTCTTTTGTTGAAAATCATTGGTATATTTTTTTACCTGGGCGGCCAAAATATATCTTTATATCAATATTTATCAGTGCCTTCGGTAACCGAAGTTTTGGCACAACGCCCATGGACAGTAATAACCTACATGTTTTTACATCAGGGATTTATCCATCTTCTATTTAACATGCTTGGTTTATATTGGTTTGGGCAGCTGTTTCTTTATCATTTTGAAGGGGACAAGATGCTGGGCGTTTACCTTATGGGAGGCCTTTGGGGAGCCTTTTTATACTTAATTGCCTACAATTTTATTCCTGTATTCGATTCTGTTAATGGCCTTTTACTGGGGGCTTCCGCATCCATTTTTGCTATTTTGGTAGCTGTTGCTTTTTACGATCCCAACCGCGAGATTCACCTGTTTTTTATCGGTCGTTTTCCGCTGAAATATGTAGCTGCCTTTTACGTACTATTATCGGTAATCGGTATTTCATCAACAAATCCGGGAGGTAATATTGCGCATTTAGGTGGTGCTTTCTGGGGGTGGTTTTATATCTATCAACTGCGAAAAGGAAAAGATATGGGAGCCGGATTGGTAAACCTTGTAAATAAAATTGGTGAGTTTTTCGAGGGGCTTTTCAAGCACAAAAGTAAAATGAAAGTTACTTACCGGAAACCGCCACGCGACGATTATGAATACAACCGTCATAAACACAAGCAGCAAGACGAGATTAATCGCATTCTGGATAAAATTGCCAAATCGGGTTACGAGAGTTTAACCAAACAAGAAAAGGAGCTGCTTTTTAAACAAGGGAAGAAATAGTTGACAGTCGCAGTTTGCAGTTATCAGAAATCAAATTCTGAAGGAAGATGGTGGTTTTCAGAAAAGCTCTACCCAAAAATCAAAATTAACCCTTCATCAATAATCCTTCCTAGTCTTCGCCCTGATAAGTGTGTGCCTGGTAAATACTGGCGTTTAGCTCAAATCCAATCAGCAAAATCAGCGACATTACGTACATCAGAAAAAGAATGGCCAGCAGCGTGCCGATAGAGCCATAAAGCTTGTTGTACTGGCTAAAATTATTGAGGTAATACGACATGCCCGCAAAACCAATAATGCTTAGTACGGTAGCCAGTGTTCCTCCTGCCGAGATAAAACGCCACTTTGTTTTTTTTGCCGGCGCCATATAATACAGAAACGAGAAGGCGAAAAAGAATATCGTAATCGTTATAATCCATTTCCCGATAATTAACAGGTACACCAGAAACTTGTCTTGAATAATGTCAATCCGGTCGAGGTAGTTAATCAACATCTGTCCACCTGTTAACAAGGCTATTGCAATAGTAAGTGCGGCAGTAAAAACGACGAGCATAAGAGCTGCTGCAATATACTGGCTCCACCATTTTCGACGATTGATATTGTGTACAGTTGCATCAAAGGCGCTCATCATCGAAACAAAACCATTGGTGGCGAAAATAAGTGCCATAACAAAGTTCAGCGACAATAAATCACCGCGAGGACGCATCACAATTTCGGTAATGGTTTCTTCTATGGTGGGCCAAACGCTTTCGGGTACTATCTCCTGGATAATTACAAAAAGTTCATCCTGAAAGCCACTGAGCGGAATTAAGGTGAAAAGAAAGATGATACCGGGAAACAAGGCAATAAAAAAAGAAAATGCAATACCTGAAGCACGGGTTGTTATCGATCCGTCGACGATACTTCTCCAGAAAAACAACAAAACATCGTATAAGGGTACTCCATCAAAAAGGGGAAGCGAAATTTGTTTAGCGTGTTCAACGGCTCTTTCGCTCAGCTTTTTAATTCGTTTAAAAGTGATTTTTTCCGTTGCCATACCGGCTATTACTGTTGTTCAATTCGTAGTACGTGAATGTACTGTTTACCATCGTTTTGTTTCAGAAGTAAGTAAACCCTGAAATCGCCTTTTTCTGTTTTTAATCTCCCGATTACGTATTGCGCATTCTCTTTTCCACTGTCGTGAATAATGCTAAAAGCATTTTTTTCTATCGGCGGAAATTTGCTGAAAAAGTTGGTTACAATTTGTTGGGCCTGGGCTTTGCTGTAAACATTGTCGTTATCAAGTACTACCAGTTCTACGTTTTGGTTAAAATAAGTGGAAAGTACTTTTGCATCTCCGGTTGCCAAACCAACATTAATTTCGTTCGGTACCTTTTTATCCTGAGACGAATTAGCAGCTATCGATATGAAACTACAAAAGATCAGGATGATTGAAACTATATGTTTAAATTTTGTCATCATATTTTAATTCAGCATATGTGTTGCATAATAAGCAAAAACTGTGCAAAAACGCTTTTATACACTTATTTTTACTGTAAATTTATAAAATTAAAAATCATTTGGGCGATTGTTGTAGAAACATAATTATATTTAATTCGCCTTCAGTGAATTATGTGCTGGTGTCTTTTTGTCATCCGGGAAGTTTAAGAATTGGATAATATGCGGCCACTTACACCTGATTGCTGAACATAAACGATTTTAGCGAAATGAAGATTACATTATTGGTTGTTGGTAAAACGGATGCGGCCTACATACGCGATGGGATAAATGAATATTTGAAACGCCTGAAACACTACATTAGTTTCGAAATGGAAGTTATTCCCGATATTAAAAAGGGGAAAAATACCAATCCGGAAATGCAGAAAAACAAGGAAGGCGAAATTGTTCTTTCAAAACTGGCGCCGGGCAAAGAGTTGCATTTGTTTGATGAGAAAGGAAAAATGTTCTCGTCGGTGGATTTTTCGCAGTTTTTAGAAAAGAAAATGATAAGCGGACCAAAAGAACTGATACTTGTAGTGGGCGGCCCATATGGTTTCTCTGAAGAAGTGTATAAACGAGCCAGTTCAAAAATTTCACTATCGCGGTTAACATTTTCGCATCAAATGGTGCGATTGTTGTGCGTAGAGCAAATATACAGAGCGATGACAATTTTAAAAGGCGAACCGTATCATCATGAATAGCAAATGTTGCTTAAACTAAATAAATATACTTACCTTACTTTAGCCATTGGTATTTTGGTTGTGGCGGCCATTCTTGAAAATGGTTTACTACGGCGAAATCCGGAAACCAAACTTATCAGCGATTTTCAAACTCAGCTGCTGGTAAACGAAGCAGAGCTTCAGAATAAGCTTCTGGAAATTAAACAGGTGCTGATTGAAGATGATCTGGATGAGGGTATCAGCGAATTTTTTAGCCAGGAAAAAACGCTTGTGGGCGAAACCGGATTTGGTTCGATGGTTTTTAGAAATAATGAGCTGTTTTTTTGGTCCGACCGCGGAATTACTTTCTACAACCGCCTTGAAGATCTGCCAAAAACCAATGGACTGGTAGCGCTGCCAAACGGTTATTACCTGGTTGATACCTTAAATGTTGGCGAATATACAGCAGCCGCCTTTCATTTAATAAAGCGCAACTATTCGTACGAAAACAAGTACCTGCAAAATAATTTCTTTAAAAATTACAGGCTTCCCAACAATTATATAATACGCACAGATAAATTTAACCACGGTTACGATATTGTTGACCTGAAAGGCGATTACCTGTTTACGCTTTTGCCGCACGGAAATTATTGGTGTACCACCAACCAGTTGTATTTTCCCGGAGCCATTTATTTTATCGGGCTTATTTTGCTGTTGTTTTATTTTCGGAAAGAATTTGTTGACAACGACGCCCCGTTTTTCCTGAAACTGGTTTCGCTGGGTGTGGCGTTGTTTGTGGTTTATTGGATTCACCTCATTTTTCAGGTGCCCAAGGTGTTCTTTCATCTGAAGTTTTTTAGTCCCGATTTTTTTGCCATAAACGACTGGTTACCATCACTTGGCGATTATTTTCTTCTGGCCATATTTTTCCTTTTTTGGATATACAATTTCGCCATCGACCTGAATATCCGGGATTTGCAGAAAAACTCGGGTTTGCCGCGAAAAGGTATAATTATTCTGCTACTTATTTTTAACGCCAGTTTGTATTTGCTGGTCGATACTTTGATAAAGGAGCTCATTTATAACTCAACCGTTTCGTTTGCGCTAAACAAGATTATCGATATCTCGCCTCAAAGTGTATTGGGGATTTTTGCAGTAAGTTTATTATTGCTGGGTGTTGTATTTTTTACCATTCGGGTAAACGAAAAAACGCTGAAAAATTTTAAACTCTACCAACTGGTTATTTTAACACTGGTAATTAGTTTGTTCTTTGCTGCAGTACAATACCTTGCCGTACAAAATGTATCTATTTACGCCTTGCTGCTTTTTATTATCTGTGTTATTCTTTCGTCGCTGATAACGCGCCATTACCTGCAAACCTTTACCTTAAGTTATCTGATTATTTATGTGGCGGTGGTTTCGGTTTACTCGCTGGTTGTTATTAACCGAACCATCATAAAAATGGATAAAGGACAGCAGAAATTGCTGGCTGTAACACTGGTTGCCGAGCGCGATCCTGCTGCCGAAGTTTTTATGACCGAAATACAGCAGCATATTATAAAAGATCCGGCCATTCAGAGTTTGTTGTTTCAGAACAAAGACGATGATGCCATTGAATACATCCGGCAGTCGTATTTCAATACCTATTTCAGAAAGTACCTCTTAAACATATTGGTGTGTCGCGAAGAAAGTAATTTGCTCATCCCTCCTGACGACTATGAAGTGTCGTGCAGGCCCTATTTGAATGATAAAATAGAATCGGAAGGAATTCAAATTCCCGGAACGAACTTTTATTTTATGGACAATATGAACGGAAGGATTTCTTATACCGGTCGTTTTAGTTATCCCCTGGCTGATAGCGGAAAAGGAATAACCATTTATATCGATCTGGATTCTGATTTATTGTTCGAAGGCATTGGTTTTCCCGAGTTACTGATCGATAAATCGATGACTCGCCCGGAGAAATACCGCAAATTCAACTATGCAAAATATTACGCCGGAGAACTTGCCGATAAGTATGGCGAATACAACTACAATTACAACGGGCACGTTTACCTGAAATCTGATGACGAGTTTTCATACATCCGCCAGGGCAAATACGAGCACCTGGTTTATCGCACCAGCCAGCAGAATTATGTGGTGGTGTCAAGAGAGTTGTTAACACCTATCGATTACCTCATTTCTTTTCCGTATTTGTTTGTATTCTATTTTCTTACATTGCTGGTCGTTTTAATAATTGCAAATCGGTCAATCCGGGGAAGAAGGGTATTTTTCGATCTGAAATTTAAGATACAGGCGGCTATTATTTCCATCGTTTTTGTTTCGCTAATGGTTGTTGCCGGGGTTACACTTTTTTACAATGTAAAAGAATACCGGCAGAAACACCAGGATGATTTGAACGAGAAAATGAAGTCGATTTCAGAAGAAATTGACATGCGCCTGACTGATAAACGCGAGATTACACCCGAACTGGAAGAATGGTTGCGCGAGGAACTGGCAAAACTCTCCAATATTTTCCGCACCGATATTAATATTTACGGAACCGAAGGGCGACTTATCGCTTCATCGCGTTTCGAAATTTTTGATCGCGGACTGGTATCGTCGCGAATAAATGCCCGTGCCAACTACGAGGTGTATCAGAATTATTCCATCAGTTATTTCCAGCCCGAGAATATTGGCCGGTTATCTTACTTGTCGGCATACCGGCCTATCATTAATAATAATGGCGACTACCTGGGGGTTATTAATTTGCCCTATTTTATCAGGCAAGATAACTACAGCCAGGAGATTTCGACCTTTATTGTAGCGTTTATTAACTTATATGTGCTGCTGTTTTTAGCCAGTATTATTGCGGCCGTTTTTATTGCCAACCAAATTACCCGTCCGTTGGTTGTTATCCAGGAGAACCTGCAGAAAATGCAGCTGGGTAAACGCAACGAGCCCATTCAGTATAACCGGAAAGACGAAATCGGGAGTTTGGTTCGCGAATACAACAAAAAAGTTGATGAACTGGCAGTGAGTGCCGATTTGCTGGCACGTTCGGAAAGGGAATCGGCATGGCGCGAAATGGCCAAGCAAATTGCGCACGAGATTAAAAATCCGTTAACACCGATGAAGCTGAACATTCAGTATTTGCAACGTGCCAAAGGAAAAAACGAAGAGTACAACGAGTTTCTCGACCGGGTAACCTCAACACTAATCGAGCAAATCGACAACCTCTCGAATATTGCTACCGAGTTCTCGAACTTTGCCAAAATACCAACGGCCCGCAACCAGGTATTCTGTTTGTCCGAGCAGCTGAAAAAATCAATCGATTTGTACGAAACGCACAGCGAAATCGACATTAAATTTGATTCGAACGGTTACGAAAATATTCAAGTAAATGCCGACAGAGAACAGTTGTCGCGGGCCATTATAAACCTGATTCGAAACGCCATTCAGGCTATTCCTGAGGGCAGGAAAGGAGAAATTAAAATGAAGCTCGACCGACGCCAGCACATGGCCGTAATTTCGGTAAAAGACAACGGTTCGGGTATTGATGCCGAGTTACGCGATAAATTGTTTAGCCCGAGTTTTACCACCAAAACCAGTGGAATGGGGTTGGGTCTTTCGATTGTAAAAAATATTGTTGAGAATTTTGCCGGTAAAATCTGGTTCGAAACCGAGATGGGAAAAGGCACAACTTTTTACCTCGAAATTCCGGTGTACCACGAAACAGTGAAAAATTAAAAATAAGCAACTATGGTTCCATTATCGTTTAAAACAATAACCGAACGACTCCGAATAATTGATTTCCCAAAAATTGATGTGGTAATTGGCATTGGCACCGGAGGTGTTCCGGCAGCTACAATGGTGGCTTATCATCTTGATGCCGAATTGTTGGTGATGACACTAAATTACCGCGATGAAGAAAATAATCCGCGCTACAACGAGCCCAAAGTGCTGGAAAAAGCCAGCTGGGATTTGGAAGGGAAACGTATTTTGTTGGTCGATGATGTTTCTGTATCCGGCAAAACCATGGAAGCTGCACTTCAGCAGCTAAAAGGCTTACACGTAAAAACCTGCGCCATGAAAGGGAGAGCCGATTATGTGCTCTTTCCCGAAATTAAAGACTGTGTAAAATGGCCATGGAAACCTTAATTTGTTTAAAATAAGAATTGAAAATGAAGTACTCAAAATATTTGATAGTGTGTTGTTTGTTATGGCTGTTTGCCTGTTCAGCTCCAATATCGAAGGAGGATTACCTCGACCGTTTTGAACGTTTTGTTGAGCGGGTGGAGAATAACCATAAAAAATATGGAAAGAAAGACTGGGAGTGGGCCGATGAGAAATTTGAAAAATACAATTGGGAATGGTACCTCGAATATCGCGATGATTTTACGATTGAAGATCAGCTGAAAATTAAAGGGCTGATTATTAAATACCACGCACTTAAAAATAAAACGAGTGTTGGCGATATGCTGCGCGATCTTTTCAAAGACGACGTCAATAAAATTGGCGATAAAATAGAGAAATACGTTGATGAAGACCTGGACGAAGATCTGGATAAAATAATTGATGGCGCAACTGAAATTGGCGATTCGGCGATTAAAGCTATGGAGGATGCTGTCAGGAAAATAGATGAGTCATTTTAACAAGCAGGCGGTGCTGTTTTACTAGTCAACATAGTGGTTCATTAAATCTTTCGGAACCGATAAAAACAGTGAAATACTCGCGTATGGTGCGCCTGAAACTTTCGATTTTATAAGGTAATCGGTATCGGGCTTTAACAAGGTGCTTCCAATTTTAAAGTTCGATTCGGTAACATTAAAATTAATGTTGTTGGAGTAGCCAAATTTTGCCTCCAAACCTACCCATTTGTTTATTTGTGCGATAATGCCTGCCGTTGCATCAACGGTCGATTGGCGCAACTGAATACTTTCCATTTCGCTTAGCACAGTATTGTTAACACGCACGGTGTAACTGGTTCCCGAAATTTCGGCATCGCAAATCACATAAAAGTTTTTGTTGAGTTGTTTCCAGGCTTTAAATCCTTGAGGTAGCAGCAAATCCAGCCCAATTCCGTTGGAAAATCGTTTGCAGTAATTTATAACCGGGTAAATTGCCGGATCGCCAAAAGTATAACCAAAATAAGCCCCAAAAGCATAATAGGTATGCCTGTCTTTTCGGGTGGCATAACCAATGGCAAGAGATGATTTCAGCAAGTCGCCAAATGAAAAATATTTATCGTCGTGAATATGAAAATCGCCCGCCAGGCTCCAGCTTGTTTGCATCACTATCGAATGATTGTCGCGCAGGTGAAACAAGCCTTTCATATCAAGGCCCAGCCGCCGCAGGTTGCGGTCGTTTAATCCAACGTACATGGGGTAGTCGCCGGGCTTTATGTCTTCAAAATAAAATTGTTCGTTTACATAGCGAAAACCGCCAGCTAGTTTCACCCTTTGTTTATTAAGAATAGGAAATTTTAAACGCGCCGTTACCGTTCTGTTTCCTGTAATTTCAGCCGATCCATCTCCAATTTCAGGTATCTCCGAGGTGGATGAAATATTGTACTGAAACGGGCCTTCCATTTTCAGGTACAGAAAACGAGTGGGCAAATTACTTTCAAAATAGGGTGTCCAGTCTTCGCGCGATAGGGTGTCCTGCGCAAATCCTGCCACCGATATAAAAATGAGTATGAATGCTAAAAAATATTTCACAAGCCTAATATCGTACATTTGATTCAATTATTTTCTTAAAATGGTAGCAACCAGGTTTTTTTGCCGTTATTTTGAACCTCCTGCCAGCCTCGTTTTTCCATCGAAAATTGCCGCGTCGATTTTTGTTACCTGTACGAGAAAGCCTTAAGTAAGCGCGAGCTGGCTTTCCACGGCGATGTTTTAAATACGGCAGCACGTATTCAAAAACAGTGTAAACGCTACAAAAAGAAGATTTTGGTGACCAGCGAATTTGCCATGGAACTGATAAAAAACACCAACGAATACCAAATTGAATACGTTGACCTGATCAAATTTTTTGGTAAGAAAAACTCCATAAAAATTTACGAGGTACATCCAGCTGAGAATTAAGTCGTTTCATTCCAAGAGTTCGTTTTAGCATTTCACGAATTTCCTTTTGCACTGCTTCCTTTTTCCGTTTTATATTCGTGCCTGAAAACAGAAAACAGATGAAAACAAGCATTATTGTTTGTACCTACAACGAAGAGCAAACCATTTTTAATGTACTTGCCTCGTGTTGTAAACACAATCCTGACGCCGAGGTGATTGTGGTTGACGACGGATCGACCGATGGAACAGAAAATGTTTTGAAAACGCTGGCCACTCACTTTCACTTCGAGTATTTAAAGCTGCCTGAAAACCATGGAAAGAGTTACGCAATGGCCTGTGGCGTTGAGTATGCCAGCAACGAAATTGTGCTGTTTATCAACGCCAATATGGTGCATTTGCGGAAGGAGCATTTTACAGCCATGTTAGCCCCGATACAAAATCAACAAGCTGATATGGTTATTGGTAATCCTGCAAGTTTTACGATTAATTATGCCGCCAATCCGTATGAAACGGCGATGGGCGAAAAAGCCATGCTTAGAGCCGATTTGCTCCCCATTTTAAAAGACATGAAAGAGATCCTTTTTGGAGTTGAGGCCTTCTTTTCTATTTATTATCAGGCTTTGGGTAAAAGGATTAGCTTTCAGGCATTGAATGGTTTGCAGCGGGCGGACCGCATATCAAGCTGCCAAAAAATTATGGTGCCGCACGAGGACGAAAAAAAAATTGCCAATGCGCTAATCTCTAATTTCGACTTAATGATGAAGCGTGTGCAGAATAACATTCAGAACACACAAAATTATACCCAGTCAACGATTTCAAGTGTTCAGTTGCAATTAAATAAGTATATGAAGCATTTGAGGGAAAGCATTACAAGTATAGAAGCGGTTTAGTAACATTTCAGGCGTGTATTTTGTCATTCAGAACAAAAATCTAAATCTTTAATAATCAGTCAAACTAATTTTGCTGCGTAATTGGATAATAAAATAAAACATTATATGAATTTCAGAAACATTTTGTTCGTACTGGCAGCTGCCCTGGCTGCTTTCACAGGGTGCAAAAACAGCACCGGAGAAGAGCCTCAGGCCGAAACAATTAAAAATGTAAAGATTGAAACCGTTACCGATGGTGTAACTCAGAACACAATTACACTGAACGGGAAAATAAAGGAGAAAAGCCTTACCTCGCTTTCGTTTCGTGTTGGGGGACCGTTATTGAAACTGAATGTAAAACAAGGCGACTACGTTAAGCAAGGCCAGGTTATTGCCGAAATCGACAAACGCGATTACAAACTTCAGGTAGAAACCACCAAAGCGCAGTTCGAGCAAACCGAAAGTGAGTACAAGCGGTACAAACAGTTAATCGAGCAAAACAAAATTCCGGAAAATACTTTCGAAAAAATCAAGTCGGGGTACCTGATGACAAAAACAGCTTACGAAAACGCACAAAACCAATTGCGCGACACCGAGCTGAAAGCCCCGTTTTCAGGCTATATCTACGAGAAATTTGTAGAGAATTTTCAAACCGTTGGAGCCGGAACACCAATTGTTTCAATTATCGACAATTCACATCTTGAAGCGGTTGTTTCGGTTTCCGAAAGTCAACTTCAGCGTGTAAAAAACGATATGGAAAGTTACCTGACCGTAGCGAATGCCGGAATTAGTAACCTGCCCGTAAAATTGTTTAGCGTTAGCGAAAAAGCCATGCACGATGGTTTGTACGAAGCAAAATACGCGTTCGATAATAAAAATGATTTGGAAGTAGCGCCCGGAATGACAGCCGAAATTAAAGTGTATTGCAAAGTAAACGAAAATCAGCTTTCGGTAGCGTCATCTGCAATTTTTCACGAAGAAACAAATACTTACGTTTGGATCTACAATTCGTCGACTCATAAAGTTGAAAAACGCGAAGTTACAACGAACCTCGACGGAACATTGGGGCGTGTAAATATTGAATCGGGAGTAAACAGTGGCGAACAGGTAGTTACTGCCGGAGTGCACTACCTGGTGGAAGGGCAAAAAGTAAAACCGATAAAAACTCCTTCGGAAACTAATATTGGAGGATTATTGTAATGCTGGAAAAACTACTGAATCAGAAAGCAATGATTTCCACCATTTTGGTGGCCGTGTTGCTTGGAGGAGTAATTGCGTACAATAAGATCGGGAAACTCGAAGATGCCGAAATTCCGATTAAAGCTGCAACAGTTGTTACAGTTTACCCCGGAGCAACAGCACACGAAGTTGAGCTGGAAGTTACCGACGTGCTGGAAAAAGCAATTCAAAAACTCGAAAATATCGACGATATAAAATCGGTTTCAAAACCGGGCTTGTCGTTAATAACCGTAAACATCCAGCCAACTGTAAAAACACCGCAGTTGCCACAGCTTTGGGATCACCTCAGGCGTAAAGTAAACGATGCAAAAGGGAGTTTGCCATCGGGAGCAATGGAGCCCATTGTAAATGATGATTTTGCCGATGTGTATGGCATTTTGTATGCGATTACTGCCGAAGGATATACACATGATGAACTGGTAAAATATACCGAATACATCGAGCGCGAATTGTTAAGCGTTAGTGGTGTACGCCGTTCGCAGATATTTGGCGAACAAACCGAAACCATTGATATCGTATTCTCGCCCGAAAAACTCGCCGGATTAAATGTTAATCCGCTTTATATTGCTGCCTCCATCCAAAACGAGACGGCAATCATTAACCCCGGATCAATTGTTACCGGAACGGAGTCGATTCGTGTAGGGGTTGGCCAAAAAATTTCAACAATTAACGAAATTGAAAACCTGCTGATACAGGTTCCCGGCGGAGGAAACTTCCGTTTGGGAGATATTGCAGCAATCGAACGATCGTTTCTCGAACCCAAAAGCGAAGCCCTGTTTTACAACGACAAAGCCGGTTTAACACTTGGTTTGTCGAATGAGAGTGGAATTAACGTGGTAAAATTAGGTGAGCGACTGGATGAAAAACTTGCCGAATTACAAAAAGAATTACCGGTTGGAATGGAAATCAACCAGGTTTATTATCAGCCCGACCGGGTAGATGATGCGGTAAAAGATTTTATGCTTAACCTGGCCATGTCAGTGGGTATTGTAATTATTGTACTGATGTTTGCCATGGGCTACCGGTCCGGGTTGTTAATCTCGAGCGGGTTGATTTTTACCATAATGGGTACTTTAATTGTAATGTTGGCCATTGGGCTTCCATTACATCGTGTAACACTGGCAGCCATTATTCTGGCTATGGGAATGTTGGTTGACAACGCCATTGTTGTTGCCGATGGTATTCTGGTTGATCTGAAATCGGGAATGGAGCGAAGCAAGGCTTTTGTAAATACGGCGCAAAAAACAGCACTGCCCTTGCTTGGTGCAACGGCTGTTGCAATTTTAGCCTTTTTGCCTTTGCGTATGTCGCCAAACGAAGCCGGTGAGTTTCTGGCGTCGTTGTTTACCGTGCTTATCATCTCGCTTACCTTAAGCTGGATATTTGCAATGATTCAGACACCATTTAACGCCAAATATTTTTACCGCAAAGAACGCCCGAAAGGCGAACATGCCGAAACCTACGACAAAGGGTTATACAAGATTTTCGGGAAATTTTTAAAATGGGCAGTGCGCAATAAATACATGTTTGCATTGGGTTCGTTTGCAGTATTAATCTTTGCCTTCTGGTCGTTCCGTTTTGTAAAAGTTGACTTTATGTCGAAAATTGATTACGACCAGTTTTTTATAGAGTACAAGTTGCCACAAGGAGCCGATATCGAAGCTGTGGAAAGGGACCTGGAGCAGATTCAGAAAGACATTCTTGCAATTGAAGGCGTGCATTCCATTACCGCTTCAGTAGGTCGTCCGCCGGCTCGTTATCTTTTAATGCGTCATATGGATAATGGTGGCTCAAATTATGGCGATTTGATTATTGAAACAGACAATACCGATCGGGTGGCTGAGGTTATTCCTAAAATTGAAAAGTACTTGAGCACGAACTACCCGAATGCTTTTTTCAGGGTAATGGAATACGGAGCAGCTTTCTCTGATGCAGATATTGAAGCACAGTTTACCGGGCCTGATCCGGCTGTTTTAAAAGAATTGGCCAACAAAGCAAAAAAGATATTTTTAGATGAGCCGTCGGCTATTCATGTTACCGACGACTGGAAAAATCAGACGAAAAAAATTGTTCCCGTTTATTCGGTTGAACGTGCTCAACCATTAGGTTTGTCGCGCGCCGACATGGGGAACTCTATTTTAGTGGCTACCAACGGCCGTCCGATTGGAGCCATTTACGAAGGCGATAAAATGATGCCAATTATTTTGCGCACTGATAATAGAGTTGCTGAAAATGTTGAGCAGCTATTAAATATCCCGGTTTGGGGCCAGCAAAGCCGAGCAAGTGTTCCGCTTTCGCAAATTGTTGATACCATGAAAGTAACATGGGATTACGAACTCGTGCATCGTCTTGATAATAGACGCGCCATTAAAGCTCAATGCGATGCTGCCGACGGATTCACTGCAGCCGAAGTGCAGGCAAAGTTTCAGGCAAAAGTTGAAGCTATTGACTTACCCGAAGGTTACGAATTAACCTGGGAAGGAGCCACCGCTCGCTCGGGCGAAGCAAACAGTGCGCTGTTTATGTTCTTACCACTGGCAGTGGGGCTGATGGCAATTATTATCATCGGTTTATTTAATAACCTTAAACAGCCAATCATCATTTTCCTTGTAGTTCCATTCGCTTTCGTCGGAATTGTACTTGGTTTGGCTACAACGGGTGTTTACCTCACATTTGCCGGAATTATCGGAGCTTTAGGGCTGATTGGAATGATGATTAAAAATGCCGTGGTGCTGCTCGACGAAATTAACCAGAATATTAAGAGTGGAAAAGATCGGTTAAGTGCAACAATCGACGCGGCTTTATCGCGTTTACGCCCGGTAATGATGGCATCCTTAACTACTATTTTGGGAATGGCGCCACTGATTACCGATTCAATGTTTAACTCAACTGCTATTGTAATTATGTTTGGGTTAGCAATCGGGTCAATTATTACTCTTGTAGTTGTACCGGTACTTTACACCGTGTTGTACCGCGTTGATGGGAGTAAATTAAACACAGTAAAAGAGGCATAATACAGATTATGCAGTTTAGATAGAGAGTAGAAAAAGTTGCCTCGGTTTTTTGTCGGGGGGACGACAATTGCTAGTACTTTGGCTAGACAAATCGGGGCTAACTTTTTCTTTTTAACGAATGAATTCAATCTAAAAAGATAGAACAGATGAATCAATCAATAAAATATATAAGCGGCATAGCTGTCTTTTTGCTGGCAGTTTTTAGCAATGGCTATGCACAAAAGGTAATGACACTGGAAGATTGTCGCGAGCAAGCTGTTGCTTTCAATAAAGAATTAAAAAACGCCGCTTTACAAAACCGCGAAGCGCAGGTAAATCAGGAAGTGGCAAGAACGGCGTATTTGCCATCAGTGGGTTTTTCGTCTTCGTTAATGCACCGCCCGGGAATGGATGCCATAAATATGCCGGGTTATTTTTTACCTACAGCTGATAGCGAAGAGGCTGCTATGAATGGAGACTTTTCAGGAACCAGCGATGTTTGGAGCCCGGGAATTAATATCGATTTAGGAAGTTTAACGCTTATAAACAGTGGTTTCGAAGTTAACCAGGCCATTTATGCCGGCGGGAAAATTCGTTATTCCAACCAACAGGCCGATGCCGGTGTTTCTATTGCCGATATGGCTTTGAACATGAAATATTCGGAGGTGATTGAGCAAACCGATAAGGCGTATTGGCAGGTGGCAACCGTTGAGGAGAATATTCGGATTGCCGAAGAATACATAAAAATGCTTACCGAGCTGGAAGAGCAAATGACAGCTATGTACGAAGTTGGATTGCAGCCGGCCAGTGAAAAATTGCGCGTAACCGTTCAGAAAAACGAAGCCGATTTAAATCTGCTAAAAGCCCGAAACGGATTAAAAGTGGCCAAAATGTACCTGAATCAGATTTTGGGCCAGCCTTTGGATACCGAGATTCAGATTAGCCGCGAGGCCAATACCGAAGTAAAATTATTTAATCTGGAAGATGGATTAGTGCAGGCGAGCGAGCAACGAAACGAACTCAAAATACTTGAAAAACAAAAAGAAATATCGGAGCTGAACGCTAAAATTACACGTGCCGATTATTTGCCAACCATTGGTGTTAGCGCACAATATACCAGTTACTGGGTGAAAGATTTGTACGAAGAAATCGATTTTCAACCCATGCTGGCAGCACAGGTTTCTATTCCCGTTTTCCAGTGGGGACAGGGGAAAAAGAAGCAGCGTGCAGCTCAGTTAAAAATTGAGCAAGCCGAAACCGATTTGCAACATACAAATGATTTGATTAATCTTGAGGTGATGCAGGTAAAAGTGCAGGTGGTGGAAGCGTACGAATCTATTCTGCTGGCGCAAAAAAGTGTTGACGAGGCTGGGGAAAGCATGGAAGAAACAAAAGCCAGTTTCGAGGTAGGTTTAAATACAACCACCGACATGTTAAATGCACAGGCACAATGGGTGCAGGCAAAAGCGCAGTTAACGCAAACCATCGCCAATTTCGAGGTGCTGAAAACCAGGTGGCAAAGTGTAACCGGAAACCTGTATATGCCCGAAGAATAAAAATAAAGTAATGGTTGTGCAGAAATGAAATGCCTCGACTTACATAGCAATAAAAAGAAAAACCTGGCTACCAGGTTACCCAGTTACGAACCTGTTAGTGTACTGGTGCGCTTTGTTATCATTAGCATAATTGCGGTGCTTGTGTTGCATTTTATTTCGTATGTTACCCATATTCCTGCACAGGAAGATATTAAAATTCCATTGGTAATTTATGTGGTGGTAATTGTTGCTTTTAATGTAGCTGCCGAGTTACAGATTGTTCTCGACAATATTTTGGAGCGCTTTCTACCCATACCGAAAAAGATAAAATTGCGGCTTTTTCTGCAGATAAGTGTTGGAATACTTTTTATGGTTTTTGCCCATCGGATAATCATGTATTTCATCGACCCGAAGCTGGGTATAGGCGAGTCGCGCTCGGGAGTTATTATGGGAATGGTTACCGGTTTGGTGTTTGTGCAAATGGTGGGCAATTCGCTTACAATAGCGCGCTTTACTCAAAAATGGCTCGACTCGCAGGAGCAAATTGCTGAAATGAAACGCGAAAAGTTGCGAATGGATTATAACTCGTTGCAAGATCAGTTGAATCCGCACTTTCTTTTCAATAACCTGAGTGTGTTAAAATCGTTAATTATATACGATCCGGATGTGGCCGTGGAGTTTACCGAAAATTTTACTGATGTGTACCGCTACGTTTTGCAAAGTAAAGACAAACGCCTGGTGAAGTTAGGCGAGGAACTCGATTTTATGAAAGCCTATTGTGCCTTGCATAAAGAGCGCCTGGGAGAAGGGATTAATGTTGAATCGCTGGTGCCCGGCAATGTTTTCGACAAAGAGATAGCACCGTTAACCGGGCAGTTGCTTATCGAAAATGCAATAAAACACAATATAACGAGCCGCGAAGCACCACTTATTATTAAAGTTTATGTTGAAGATGATTATTTGGTGGTTGCCAATAGCCTGAATCGTAGAGAGGCATCCTATTCAACTAAAACAGGATTAAAAAACCTGGTGCGACGTTATGAGATTTTAACCGAAAGAGAAATGGTGGTTCAGTACGACGAGAACCGCTTTGAAGTGAAAGTGCCATTATTGTGAGTGCGATTTGAGTTACCGAAAAATTGAATTATAACTTAGATATTGTACCGCAAAATCGGGAAAACGAAGCTAAATGAATAATTAAAAAAGCAGAGTGTGAGAGTTATTATTGTTGAAGACGAACTTCATAACTATCGTTTGCTACGGGGAATGGTTGAAAAACTGCGGCCCGACTGGCAAATTATTGATTGGTTTGAAAGTGTAAAGAGCACGGTGGCCTGGCTGAAAAGTAATCCGGCACCCGACCTGATCTTTATGGACATTCAGCTAACCGATGGTATTAGCTTCTCCATTTTCGACCAGGTGAATGTAACCAGCATGGTAATTTTTACTACCGCCTACGACGAATATGCTTTACGTGCTTTCCAGGTAAACAGTATCGACTATTTGCTAAAGCCAATTAAGCAAGACAAGCTGCGTTTATCTATCGAAAAATTCGAGCACATGGTGACGGCAGCAACAGAAAAGCCTGAAAGTGCTCCCGATTATAAAGAACTGTTACAAGCCATTACATCGGGGGAAAGGAAATACCGGAAGCGATTTCTTATAAGCGGCGCAACATCGTATTTTAAACTCGATGTAGATGATGTGGCCTGGTTTTATACCGAAAACCGCGTAACCACTGCGGTTACTTTTCAGGGAAAAGAGCATGTAATTGATTTAACCATTGAAAAGCTGGAAGAGCAGCTCGCCCCGGATTTGTTCTTTCGCACCAACCGCAGCTCCATTGTACATATTAATGCCATTCGGAAATTCGAAAATCATTTTGGTGGAAAGTTAATTTTGAAACTGATTGCGCCTTTCAACGAAACCATCACCATTAGCCGGCTAAAAGCAACCGAGTTTAAAGAATGGGTGGGGAAATAAGCAAAACACCAAAGCTATCTATTAGATTATAATATATTTAAACACAAAATCGAATGAAGTACAGAGACCAGTTATACCAGGAAGCTATTGCAATGATTGAAGATGCCACACCCCATAAGGAGAGTATTCTATATCACAATATTTACTCACTTCAAACCATGGGTGGTTATCCTTTTTCATCGAAAAAAGATGTGCACGAATTGGTTAATTTCTTAAATTCATGCGATTAAAATAAACCGGGGCCTGATTATACTGACTATTTTCGGGGCCTGAATTATTTTTGTACAGAAAACACGGAAATTAACTAAGCCATTCGGGCATGAAAAGATCGATTCTCATACCTTGTCGATTAGTAGCCATTGTATTTTTTCTAATGGCTGCATTTCCTGTTTATTCACAAGAAGAAAATCAAACAGAAAAGCCCAAAACCGCTTTGGTTTTAAGCGGTGGAGGAGCAAAGGGGCTGGCGCATATTGGTGTGCTAAAAGTGCTTGAAGAAGCCGGAATTCGCCCCGATATAATTACCGGAACCAGTATGGGCAGTATAATGGGCAGTTTGTATGCTGTTGGTTATACGGCCGACGAACTTTCAGCTATCAATAAAAACGCCAACTGGGACTTGTTGCTAACCGACAAAGAAAGGCTGTTAAGCGTTGCCATGGACGAAAAGGAAGAAACCAAGAAATACCTTTTCGAGATTCCTATACGTGAAAAAAGAATCAACCTGCCCGCCGGAGTTATTGACGGGCAACACCTTGAAGCTTATTTTTCCGAATTGCTCTGGCCGCTTACCGAAGATGAAGATTTTAATCAGTTACCTGTTCCGTTCCATTGTATGTCGGTTGATATGATATCGGGAGAAACAATCGAACACAGCTCGGGCGACCTGGTGAAATCAATTCGTGCCAGCATGTCTATTCCAACCGTTTTTTCGCCGGTACAAATGGATTCGATGCTTTTGGTTGATGGTGGTGTTACACGGAATTTCCCGGTGCAGGAAGCCATAAATATGGGGGCCGATATTATTATTGGCGTTTATGTTGGTTTTCAGGAAGATGTAACGGTTGACGATATTCAATCGATGACCGATATTCTACAACGATCGATTGCATTGGCTGGAATTGTTGACGCCAAAGAACAGTTTGCAAAATGCGATGTGTTGATCATCCCGGATTTGCACGATTATTCGGCAGCCGATTTTGTAAAAGGACAGGAAATTCAGCAGGTTGGCGAAGATACCGCCCGTGAAAAATGGAGCGAAATAGAAGCACTTGCCGATAAATACGATTTAAAATCAGAAGCCGTAGAACGAATTCCTCAACCCGAAAAGATCAGGATTACCGGAATGGAAGTTACCGGGCTGAATTATTTGAGCAAGAATTTTGTTTTGTCGAAATCGGGAATAGAAGCCGGAGATATGGTGAGTGCAGAAGATATTAAAGAAGCCATCGATTTTATGTATGGCTCCATGCACTTCGGAAAATTAACTTATTCGTTAAGAAGAGATTGGGACAGCGAAGGTTATATCCTGGTTTTTCATGTAAAAGAAACACCAAGGGCAATGGTAAAGCTGGCTCCGCGCTACGACGATGATCTGGGAGTAGGAATTACCACTAATTTTACTTTGCGGAATGTAATTTCTCCGGCTACGCGTATGTTGCTTTCGTTAAATATCGCCGAAAATCCGGGCATGGAAATCAAGTTAAATCGGTTCGTTGGAAAAAAACAACGCCTTTCCGACTATTTCTTTATGAATACTTACCGCTACAAACTTCCGTTTTACGATGACGGGAAACGTTTGGGAACTTACAAACGTGGTTATTTTGGCGGAGGGTACGGCCTGGAGTATTTGTTTGGATTAAACCAGCAATTTGGAGGCAATGTATTTTATAAATACAACCGTATAGCACCGCGTGTCGATCTGCAAGCGATTTATGCGGAAACCGATTTTGATTACCTGAAATCGCACGACTGGGGTTATCAGTTTTATTACAAGGTAAATACCACCGACGATCTTTATTTCCCCAAAAGAGGTATAAAACTGAATATTGAATTTCAACACATATTGTCGGCCAATAGCGACATGAAACTGAGCAGCAGCGAACCAAGAGATTATTTAATCGGAGAAATTAATGAGCCTTACGCCGCATTAACCATCGATCATAACTGGTATAAAACTTTTGCGCGCAGGCTTACCTACAATTTCGAGGTGGGGGCAGGATTTAGTACCGACGATTCGGGGGCTAACGGGATGTATATGTTGGGCGGATCGCAATTTGGTCCAGGGAAACTGCAGTTTAAAGATTTGGCAGGCTTTAATTTTGCCGAAATTTACACTTACAATTATGCACTTGCTAAATCATCACTCAGTTGGGAAATAGCTTCGGGACTTTACGTAACCGCAAATGTTAATGTTGGAGCCACTGCCGATACTTACGAAGATTTGTTCGATCATATAGCCACACAACCATTTGGCGATAATATTTGGGGGTATAGTTTCGGGTTTAAGTACGACTCACTAATGGGGCCGATTCAGTTGTTAATTTCGGGTAATAACCAGGATCGCGAGTCGCGTTTTCATTTTAGCCTCGGATTTCCGTTTTAAATTCCTGGCATCCTCAGCGAAAATAAATTTGCCGGCTACATACAAAAGGGAGATGTTTTGTTTGTGTTAAAGTAACAGATTTGTCTGTTCTGGCTATTTTCTGCAAAATCTTTATAAATTAGTGCCTTTCAAAAAAATAACTCATTATTTTTAGAGTTTTTAATTTAAATAAATTTTATACAGCATAACTAACTAAAGTAAAAATCATGAAGGATAGAAGAGAATTTCTGAGAATTTCTACGGCGGGTACAGTAGGTGTTTTGGCACTGGGAACCTATGCTTGTGGCTCGGGTGGTAAAAAAACGGTTGAACAAGCTACAGAGGCAGTTAAAGCCGCAACCGGAATGGGAGTTGGCCTGCAGCTATACAGTATTCGCGATGCAATGACAGCGGATGCAGCCGGTTCGTTAAAGAAAATTGCCGACATGGGCTATAAATTTGTTGAAATGGCCTCGTATGCCGATGGTAAATTTTATGGCGTAGCACCAAAAGAATTCCAGAAAATGGTGGAAGACAATGGAATGAAAGTAATTAGTAGCCATACAAGTGTTGAAGCCGAAGGAATTACTACTGCAAGTGCCCAGATAATGGCAGATGCACATGCCGAAATTGGTGTTGAATATTGTGTTCAACCCTGGATTGAAGAAAAAGACCGTAACATTGAAACCTATAAAAAGATGATTGCCGAGTGGAATAAAGTTGGCGAGATCATGAAAAATGTAGGTATTCAGTTTGGTTACCACAACCATAACTTCGAGTTTAAACCAACCGACGGAATGGTGCCTTATTACGATGTATTCCTGAAAGAAATGGATGCCGACCTGATTACTATGGAGCTGGATTGTTACTGGGCATTGAAAGCAGGCCAGGATCCTGTTGAAATGTTCAATAAATATCCGGGACGCTTCCAGCTGCTTCACTTCAAAGGAATGGGCGACGAGGTAGTTGAACCATTTTACACCGTTGACAAAGACGATATTGTTTCTGTTGGTGCCGGTGTTGCCGATTACAAACGTATTATGGATGCACGCGAAACTGCAGGTATGAAATACTTCTTTGTGGAGGACGACAACCAGGGTAACGGCAAACCTTTTGAAGGTGTAAAAGCAAGTATCGATAATATTAATGCGAAGATTTTAGTTTAAACAAACAATATCTTGACAGAAAACCGGATTCATTTGAATCCGGTTTTTTTGTACCTCTAAATGTTATTTCATCCTAAAATTTTGCCATTTCTTAAAAAGAAGCATCTGCCATTTCTGTAAAGCAATTACTTTTGCATAAATGAATGAACGTTCATTTATTAATTCGAAGATATGGCACGGATTACAGATCAAACAAAAATTGAACGATTAAAACAATCAACCATGAAACTGGTGGTTGATAATGGTTTTGGAGGTGCTTCGGTGGCATTGATTTCAAAAGATGCACAAGTGGCATCGGGCTATTTCTACATGCACTACAAAGGGAAGTACGAACTGGTAAATGCCATTTTACAAGAGGTTTACAGCGAAGTGTTCGGCATGTTCGAAAAACTAATCGAGCAGGGTGAGCCATTTCATGTAACCATTGAAAATATAATCCGCCACTTTGTTGAACTGGCAAACAAGGAGCCAATCCGGGTGAAATTTTTGTATGTGCTTACCAACGATTATAACTTCGTAATCGATAAACATATCCAGGAAAATACACAAATGCTGCTTGAGAAATTGATGGAAATGGGTCGGTCACGCAACGAATTGGACAAGACGCTAATCGTTAGTGATTTGTACCTGATATTGATAATAACCACCATTCAGTTTATCAATCAGAAATATAAATATAACGATGAGAATATTATTGCAGAAGAAGATATTAAGCATTTGCTAAAACTGATTTTTAAGTTTTTGAAATAGTAAACAACTCAGAGACATGAAATTAATAAAACAACAAAATACAGCTTACAATAACAGAAATGAAAACAATTAAACAACAGAAAACAGTCTTGTTATTGCTGCTGCTTCTGGCAGTTGGAATAACGGTTCGCGGACAATCACAGGAAAAATTGTTGTCATTCGATCAGGCGATGCAAATCATGCTGGAGCAAAATCCGGCACTGTTGCGTCAAAAAGAAGCGATAAGGCAAAAAGAATTCGAGGTAAAATCAAAAAAAGGTATGCGTTTGCCACAGGTTTCGCTAAATGCAACGGCAATGACCATGTCCGATCCTTTGCATCTCGATTTAACTCCTGTGGGCGAAGCCATTAGTCCCTTGTACGAAACACTGGGGAATTATGGTGTTTTTAGCGGCGTTCCAAATCCCGATCCGGCAAGCAACGCGCTTTATCCTTATTTGAGTGACGACATGAGTACCCAAATTGTACGTCAGCAATTACTTGAAGGCGGCGAAGCCATTCAGTCACACGATTGGGACGAGATTATTCAGGAAAAGAACTTTGCTTTACTGACAGCAAGTTTTGCTTTACCCATTTATGCCGGAAGCAAAATTAACGGTGCCAACCAGGCTGCCGAAGTAAATCTGAGTATCAGCCAGCAGGAATTACGACATGCCGAAGGTGTTCTGTTAACCGAACTGGTTACACGCTACTACGGTCTTGCCCTTGGCTTGCAAGTGGAAAAACTCCGAAAGGAAATGCTGAAAAGTATGGAGAACCACTACAACGATGCAAAAAAATTATTCGATAACGGAATGATTGCAAAAGTTGAATTGTTACATGCCGAGGTGGCAAAAAACGAGGCCGAACGCGAAGTGAAGCAGGCCACGCGAACTGTTGAAATATTACGAACCGGATTAAAAGCAACATTGGCTGCCGATTCGATCGGAAAGGTTATTCCGGCCAGCAATTTGTTTATCAATACTGAATTAACAGGGCTGGCTGCCTGGTTAGATCGTGCCAAAGAATTAAATCCTCAATTACAACAAATACAAGGCAAAAAGGAGCTTGTTGAGATAAAGCACCGGGTAGAAAAAAATGAATATTTACCAACTATTGCGGCAATGGGTAATTACAACATTGCCGATAAAAACTTTTCGCCATACATGCCCGAATGGGAGTTGGGAATTGGAATGAAGTGGAATGTGTTTCAGGGAATGAGCCGTAAGAACAACATATTGGCCAGCGAAACTTTGCACAACCAGGTTGAATACGCCGAGCAGAAAGCCAACAACGATTTGGAAGCTTATTTGGTAAAACTCTACAACGAACTGCAAATGCAAATGGAGCAAAAAACCGAACTGGAAACGACGCTCGCTTTGGCGAACGAATACCGCCAAAGTACCGAGAACGCATTTAACGAAGGATTTGCAACTTCTACCGATGTGGTGGAGGCAAATACAAAAGTATTACAGGTAAAAACATTACGACTAAGCGTTTTATACAATTACGATGTTGCTTTGGCGAATTTCCTTCAAACAGCGGGCGTTCCCGAGCAATACATCGAATTTTCGAGTGGAGACAATACCGTAACCGAATCACTTTAAAAAAAACAAAAGCAAAAAACAATGAATATGAACAAGAAGACCTTAAGCTCAATAGTTGTACTTGTAGCTATAGTAGCATTTATAGTATATACATTTATTGTAGTAACCAAACCCGAGCCCGTAATTCTGCAGGGAGAGGTTGAGGCTCAGCAATACAATATTGCATCGAAAGTTCCGGGAAGAATACAGAAAGTTGCTGTTGACAGGGGACAAAAAGTGAAAAAGGACGACTTTATTTTTTCTATCGACAGCCCCGAAATTAATGCAAAACTGGCCAATGCAAATGCAGCTCGTTCGGCAGCAAGCGCACAAAGCCGAAAAGCACAAAACGGAGCACAACAAGAGGATATTACAGCAGCCTACAGCACGTATGTTAAAGCCGAAGCAGCTGCCCAGTTTGCTGAAAAAACATTTGCACGCGTTCAGAATTTATATGATGAAGGAGTGGTGCCGGCACAAAAACGCGATGAGGTTGAAACGCAAATGAAAGCGGCCCGCGAAACGGCAAATGCAGCAAAAGCCATTTGGCAGAAAGCCGAAAAAGGAGCCCGCGAAGAAGATAAAGCTGCTGCCGCTGCAATGGTAAAACGTGCCGAGGCCGCTATTGCCGAGGTGGAGGCCTACCTGCAGGAAACAACAATTAATGCCATTGCCGATGGCGAAGTGTCGGGAGTAAATGTTGAAGAAGGTGAACTGGTTTCAACAGGTTTTCCGGTAGTAACCCTACTCGATTTGAACGACATTTGGGTAACGCTCTACATCCGCGAAGACTATATGAATCATTTTAAAATGGGAAGTGTGTTTAAAGCAAAAATCCCTGGTCTCGATGGGCAGGAGTTCGACTTTAAAGTAAAATACATTAGCCCGTCGGCTGATTTTGCCCGTTGGAATGCAACAAAAACGTCGGGAGAGTTCGATTTAAAATCGTTTGAAATTGAGGCGCGTCCGGTGAATAAAATCGAAGGATTGCGTCCGGGAATGACAGCTGTTGTTACCTTACCCGAAACCAAATAAAATGAACGGGAAAAAGAGACATCCTATTTTTGAAGTGCTGATTCGTGAGGCCAGGCGGATTCAGCAAAATCCGGCTTATCGGTTTTTGTTGTTATTCGGGCCAATCATGGGTATTCTCCTGCTCTTTTTTATCTTTCAGCAGGGAGCCGCGAAACGCTTGCCCATTGCTTTGGTCGATCAGGATAATTCATCACTTTCCGTAAAAGTTGGAAATGCGTTAAACGCTTCACCTGATGTACAGATTGTAGCCGGAGCACCAGATATGTTTCAGGCGCAGGAATGGCTAAAACAAGGGCTTGTTCAGGCCATTGTTGTTTTGCCCAATGAGCTGGAGAAAAAAGTATTTCAGGGAATGGAGGCTCCCGTGCCGGTTTATATCAACGGAACAAATGTAACGGTTGCCGGTGTTGTGCAACGTTCGGTTTTAACCACGCTAAATACATTTTCGGCCGGAATTCAGCTAAAAAAACTGGCACTTAACGGTAATAATGCACAAAAGGCCATGGCTCGTGTTGTTCCTGTGAAAATTCAAAAGCATGTCTTGTTTAATCCATATACAAATTATGCTTATTTCCTTAACTCGGCAATGATGTATTTTACCTTGTTTTTGTTTGCTTTTATGAGTTCGGTTTACACTTTCGGAAATGAACTGAAACGAGGAACAGGCTTAAGTCTTTTGAAAGCCGGAAACAACAGCGTGCGAATGGCAATTGCCGGGAAACTGTTTCCTTACACCGTTATTTACTCCGGGTTCGCCATGTTAATTGCCTACCTGCTTTATGAGGTTGAAGGAATGCCGTTAAATGGCAGTTTTATGGTTATTTTTTGCGGCCAGTTTATTACAATTCTTGCTTACCAAATGCTGGGATTAATATTCGTTTCCTTAACCAAAAACCTGCGTTTGTCGCTGTCGGTTGGTAGTGCATATATAATGATGGGAATAACATTTTCAGGATTAACTTTTCCGGTAGAAGGAATGATGCCATTTGTGCGTGTACTCACAGCTATTTTCCCCTTTACCTGGTGGGAGAAACTGTTTATTTCACAATCGTTACGAGGCGCACCAATAAAAGAAGCCTTGCCGTATTTGTGTTACATCCTCCTGTTTATGCTGTCGGGGATGGCCGTATTTAAAGTATATAAGAAGAGCCTGAGCGATCCTAAATACTGGGGAAAACAATAGGAACTATGACAAAAGACAAGAATAGAATAAGCAGTTTCGAGTTAATGGCCATTCATTTCAAGAATGAGTTGAAAGCCATTTTTTCGGATAGTGGAGCTGTGTTGATTTTGGTGGGGGCACTGTTAATTTATCCATTGTTGTATTCGTTCGGATACTTTAATGAAGTGCTGACCGACTTGCCAATTGGTGTTGTTGATTTAGATCAAACTGCTACCAGCCGGAAATACACGAACATGTTGGATGCATCGCGCGATGTCGAAGTATCGTATAATCCGCAAAGCCTTGAAGAGGCAGAGCAACTTTTTATGGCCAATAAAATTGATGGTGTTTTGCTAATCCCGAAAGGATTTCAGAAAAACGTACTGTCAACAACACAGGCCGATGTTGCGGTTTACGCCGATGGCAGTTACCTGTTAAAATACAAAACGTTTTACACGGCGGCACAAACCGTGAATGCTTATTTTGGTGCAGGAGTAGGCGTGCAACATTACCTGGCCGAAGGGAAATCTCTGAAACAGGCAAAAGCTGCTGTCAGTCCGCTGAGTATTCAAACACAAATGCTTTACATCCCGGCTGGTTCGTATGGTAGTTTTATCATGCCCGGATTGATTATCATTATCATTCAGCAAACCTTGCTAATTGGCATTGGAATTATGGGAGGTACTTTTTCCGAATCAAAAGAATCTCCGTTCAGGTTGCCGGAAAATAAACGCAGGCGCGAAATTATTCCATTGCTTTTTGGTAGAGTAGGGGCATATTTGCTCATCTCGGCATTTAATATTTGCCTCGCACTGATACTAATTCACGATTGGTTCAGCTATCCCGATAAGGGCCATATGCTTGATGTGCTGATGTTGCTGTTTCCGTTCTTACTGGCGGTAATCTTCTTTGGAATCGGTCTGTCAACTTTCTTTAAGCACCGCGAGTCGGCCATTGTATTTATGATGTTTTTGTCGCCAATAGCCTTATTCCTGAGTGGCATTTCGTGGCCGGTTTCGGCCATGCCCGATTGGTTGGTAAGCTTATCCAAAATTTTGCCCGGAACAACAGCTGTGCCTGCCTATTTACGTTTGCGCACAATGGGCGTTGGAATAGCGGAAGTAAAAACAGAGCTGATAACGTTGTATTTACAGGCCGGGTGTTATGCTTTGCTGACGATTGTATATTTTTATATTCGGCTGTATGTTGGGAAAATGAGAAAGAAGCAATTAACGTAATAGAAAGAATAAAGTAGTCATGATTTTCCGAAATCAACACTAGGAATAAGTGAGGCCTGTCGACAGCATTTCATAAAAATAGACAGATTGCAAGGCGCATAAAATGATTGTGCGTTGAATAGCATTGTTGAATGCGCCTTTGATATGCTTTTGCAGCAACCCCGGACTTTCGGGCGCGAAATTGCTGTCTTCCTTTGATTTACTTTCAGAAAAAACGCCCCACCAAAAGGCGGAGCGTTTAAATTATTTTGCTTGAAATTTATTCAGCTCTTAGTCGTTATCGCGACGAGGACGGAATTCTCTGCGATCTCCACCTCTGCGGTCATCACGTCTTCTGTCTCCACCTCTGCGATCATCGCGTCGACGATCACCACCACGGTTATCTCCACGAGGTCCGCGGTTTTCTCTTGGCGGGCGCTCTACATAACCTTCAGGTTTTGGCAACAACACTTTGCGCGAAAGTTTCAGTTTGCCGGTTTTTTCGTCAACACCGATCAGTTTAACTTCAACAATCTCGCCTTCTTTGGCAAAGTCTTCTGCGTTTTCAACGCGTTCCCAAGCCATTTCCGATACGTGCAACAGACCTTCTTTTCCAGGAATAATCTCGATAAATGCTCCGAAAGAAACTACCGATTTTACTTTTCCCTGGTAAATTTCACCCACTTCAGGAAGTGCAGTGATTGCCTTAATTTTAGCTTTTGCAGCTTCAATTGGCTCCAGTCCGGCTCCTGAAATCTGAACCAAACCTGCATCGTCAACTTCTTCGATAACGATTACGGTTTGAGTTTCTTCCTGGATAGCCTGAATCACTTTTCCACCAGGTCCGATTACCGCACCGATCATATCTTTCGGAATCTGAACGGTTTCGATACGTGGAACATTCGGTTTAAAGTCTTCGCGTACTTCAGGAATCACTTTCAGCATTTCGCCCAAAATGTGTAAACGGCCTTCTTTTGCCTGTTGCAATGCTTGTGCAAGCACTTCGTATGGCAGTCCGTCAACTTTAATATCCATTTGAGTAGCGGTAATACCATCGGCAGTACCGGTTACTTTAAAGTCCATGTCGCCCAGGTGGTCTTCGTCACCTAAAATGTCAGAAAGAACGGCGTATTTTTCAGCACCTTTATCGGTAATCAATCCCATTGCGATACCCGATACCGGTTTTTTGATTTTTAATCCGCAGTCCATCAATCCCATTGTTCCGGCACAAACAGTTGCCATCGATGATGATCCGTTTGATTCCAGAATATCAGAAACAATACGAACTACATAAGGTGAATCGGCAGGAAGCATTTTCTTTAATGCGCGGTGTGCAAGGTTTCCGTGACCGATCTCGCGACGGCTGGTTCCGCGTGGCGTTTTAGGGTCGCCAACACAGAATGGAGGGAAGTTGTAGTGTAACAAAAACTTCTCTTTTCCCTGAACAGTTACCTGGTCGATAATTTTCTCATCCATTTTGGTACCCAATGTAACCGAAGTTAACGATTGAGTTTCGCCACGGGTGAAAATTGATGATCCGTGTGCACCGGGAAGGTAATCAACCTCGCCCCAGATAGGACGGATTTCGTTCGTTTTACGGCCATCTAAACGAATTGCATCGTCGAGAATCATGCGGCGCATGGCTTCTTTTTCCACATCGTGGTAGTAACGGCGAATGAGTTTTTCGTTGGCCACAAGGTCAATCTCCTCATTTTCGGCATTAGCCTCAAGGTAAGCTGCAACATATTCGTCAACAACAGCAGCAAAAGACTCCATACGCAGGCTTTTGTTGGTAATTTGTTGTTTCGCAATAGCGTATGCTTTTTCGTAAAGATCGGCTTTAACCTGAGCACGCAATTCTTCGTTGTTGTTTTCGTGGCAATATTCACGTTTTACAACTCCCAGTTCTGCAGCCAGTTCTTCCTGAACTTTACAGTGCTTTTTAATTTCTTCGTGCGCAATTTTGATCGCTTCCAACATTACTTCTTCCGAAACTTCATTCATTTCGCCTTCAACCATCATAATGTTTTCGTACGATGCACCAACCATAATGTCAAGATCGGCTTGTGCTAACATTTCCAGTGACGGGTTGATAACGAATTCGCCATCAATACGGGCTACGCGAACTTCCGAGATCGGAGTAGTGAAAGGAACATCTGAAACAGCGATTGCTGCTGATGCTGCCAAACCGGCTAAACAGTCGGGCATTTCATCTTTTCCTGATGAGATCAGTGAGATCATTACCGCGGTTTCAGCGTGGTAATCTTCCGGGAATAGTGGACGAAGTGCTCGGTCAACTAAACGTGCAACCAAAATTTCTTCATCGCTCGGACGGGCTTCTCTTTTCAGGAAACCTCCCGGGAAACGTCCTGCGGCTGAAAATTTTTCGCGGTAATCAACTGATACCGGCATGAAATCTACATCTTCTTTCGCTTCTTTTGCCGACACAACTGTTGCCAGCAACATGGTGTCACCCATTCGAACCACTACCGAGCCATCGGCTTGTTTTGCCAATTTTCCGGTTTCAATGGTAATCGTCCTGCCATCGGCAAGTTCGATTGTTTTAACTGTAGCGTTTACCATAATTTAAATCAATAATTTTTGCGGCCTGTATGCGGCCTTTGTTAATTACAATGGGTGGTGAGGTTTTGCAATTTACAAAAAAGAAAGGCAATACCAATGCATTGCCTTTCAATATAATTTACTTACGTAAGTTCAACTCTTTGATGATCGAGCGGTAACGTTCGATATCTTTTTTGATGAGGTAATCGAGTAAGCTACGACGCTTACCTACTAATTTAATCAATGCACGACGAGTGCTGTGGTCTTTCTTGTTTTTTTTCAGGTGTTCAGTTAAGTGGTTAATTCTTAACGAGAACAAAGCAATTTGACCTTCTGCACTACCTGTGTCTTGAGCTGATTGGCCATGTTTGGCGAAAAGCTCTTGTTTTTTTTCTGATGTTAAATACATTTTTTAAAGAACTATTTGTTATACAATGTTTACGCCGCAACATCGCTTTCAATAGAAACGGCATAAAATTAATTGGCCGCAAAAGTAATTAAAAGATTTCTGATTGACAAAGATTTGGTGTTTTTTGCTGATTAATAGTAGTTAAGCAGGGCATAAGTGCCACATAAAACAAGTTTTGCACCCAAAGTTTAATATGTTAATAACAGGGATAAGGACTTTCAAATTACAGAAAATTGGCGCAACAGAACGATGGATTGGACCGCTATTCACGGGAAAGTGTTGATAAGTAGCGAATTAAAAAATGAACATTCCTGTTTTGAATTCTTAAACTTGTTGTACCCTTATTTTTTATCATTATACATTACGAATGTGGGGGGTGGTCGTTGGGCTGCCCTTTTTCTTTTTTGCGGAAAAAGAAAACCACCCCGCAAACAAGAGGTGGTTCAAGCATAACCATGTTCGTATATTTCTTATTTAAGAACCAGGGTGATTTCGCCTTCTTCAATCCAACTAATGCCTCCGGTTTCAGGAACCATACTTGCCTGCAGAATTTGTGTGCTACCGGTGATTCCTTCAAACCGGCCTGTTCCACCAACAAGTTCGTTGTGTCCCCAAATATCGCCGGTGGCAACATTAATATACATATGGCAAATTACGTAGGTTCTGTTTCCATTTGTTCTGAGAACATCTGCGCTAACAACATTATGCGCCACAGGTCCTTCTGATGTCATTGTTACATCGCACGAAACTTTTTCGTAAGTGCTTTCTTCCTGTACAACTGTTCCTAAAATGTTTTCATGTCCGGTTACCCAGCCTCTGGTACAAAATGCAATTTCATATTCTTCCGGGGTACATGTGAACATCCCAGAGTCCCAGTCAGGTATAACCTCCGCCCAACCTTTAATTTGAAACGTTTGGGTTTTTCCGAATTTGGCACTTTTAAGATTGTCGTCTGTTTCTACAAAATCATCCTGGCAAGCAGTAGCCACGATGAATATTCCGATCAATAAAAAGATGATGCGTTTCATGGTGAAATTTTTAAAGTTAATAGTGGCTACAAATTCTGAAATTTAAGGTTGCAAGGCATAGCAACTATATATGGGAAGGTTGGATGTATAGTTCAAAAGTTTCGATTATGCGTCAGCTAATGGCGGGCGAAATAATTCTTGTTGGTCGGCCCAGGTTTTAAGTTTGTCACGTTCTGTTTCGGCTTTGGTTTTTACCCGGTTTAAAATTTCCTGAAACGCAGGTTCATTACGAATAGTATTTAATAGCGGGTCATTTTTCATGTAGAAATAGATAAACCATAGGTTGGTATTTTGTTGTTGTACTTTTTTCAGGTTTTCGAAGGCTTTATCATTTTCGTTTAAAATGGCGTAAGTTGCGGCCAGGTCGTAAAGCGCTTCTTCGGCATTGCCCATTGCAATTAACTTTTGGCTGGCATCAATTTGCCGGTGAAAGTATTTTGTTGCGTTTTGCTTATCGCCATTTACCAGGTAAACATAGCCTATCCGATGGTGTTCGTTGTTCAGCTTAAAATTGATATTGTTGGAGATTTGTACAATTCGTTCGTTATAATAGGTGGCTTTCTTATACTCTTTCAGTAAAACATAATTGAAAGCCAACAGGCTATTTGTATTTAAGTTTGTTGAATCGATTGCCCGGGCTTTTAGGGCATACCCGGCGGCTTTTTCAAAATGCTCTTTATATTCTTCAATGAGCGCTAATCGCCGGTAATAGTACAGCGAGTCGGTGTCCCACGATAGTTTTCGGTTAATTAGTTCTTGTCCCTCGTCGAATAATCCGTTCAGAATAAATATAAAAGCCAGGTTGTCGAGCATTATGGGGTATTCCGGTCCTCTGCGTCGTTTTGTTGCTTCAAGAATATTCTGCGCCGATTTGATGCTGTTTTTCAATATATAGAAGTTGCCTAAGCCATAGTAAGCCTGCCAGTTATTTGGATTAAAGTGCAAAGCCTTTTCGTATTGCACAACCGCTTTATCCGAAAAGCGAGCGCGGTAATAATCGCCTCGTAGTGTATAGGCATCCGATAACGTATTGTCGAACGACAAAGCTTGGTTCGCGAGACTTAAAACAGTGTCGAGATAAGTGTTTTTAAAAATGTCGGACCACGTGGTTTTATCGTAAGCAATTTGGGCCAATCCAACATAGGCCTGCGCAAAAGCAGAGTCGTTGTTTAGTGCTTTTTGATAATAATCTTCGGCCTTGTTTAGCGATTCAAGATCGGTGTTGTTTTTCCAGTATTCCATATGTGCAGCCCGCCCCATTTGGTAAAAATCGTTGGCTTCAGAACTAAGAGTAGGTACCTTTTGCATACGCGCTTTTTCACCAGGCGTAATAAAAGCGTTTAGCTGCTGAGCTACTGCCTGAGAAATATTGCTTTCCATTTGCAGAATGTTCTCAAGGCCGGAGTTAAAGGTGTCCGACCATTCAATTTCTCCGCTTTTTGTATTGGTTCGGTTAACAATCAGTTTCATTTTATTGTCTTCAGTATGCAGGTTGCCTTCGAGTAGATAATTTGCGCCCAGTTTTTTCGCCATATGGCTGTCAGTTTTTTTATTGTCAGTAGTAACCGACGGGATTGAAAGTACTACCAGGTTCTCCACCATCGAGAGTTTGCTTGTAATTTCAAGCATCATTACATAGGCGAGGTGTTCCTTGTCTTTTTCCGCTCCTACGTAGTAAAAAGGCAATACGGCAATCGTTTTTTCGGTGGTGCTTTTGTTGGCAAATAACGAAAAACGGTGGTTGGGAATTAGAAAAAAAAGGAGAAGCAGCAAAGCAGGCAGAAGGTAAATAAGACGATAGTACCGGTTCCTTGTTTTTTCCGACCTGAATTTCTTTTTAAACTCTCCGGGAGGCATTCCAAATTCATCATGAAAACATTTATTGAAATAGGCGGGGCTCCCAAAACCAACCTTGTATGAAATTTCGGCAATTGTATCATCTTCGTTTAAAAGTAGTTCTTTGGCAGTATTCAATCGTATTGCCCGTATAAACTGACTAGTGGATTGCCCTGAATATTCTTTAACCCGTCGGTGAAGGGTGGAGTGACTTTTTCCAATGATTTCAGCCAATTACTCAGGGCCAAAATGCTCGTTCCCCAGGTTGTCCTGAACGATTTGGGTGAGCTTTTGAATAAAATCATGATCCATTTGAATTAAGGTATGAATTAGCGGTTTTTTACATACCTCAAAATACGTTGGAAGCCGATTATTGTTGCGTTTGAAACACTACTTGTATTCTTCAGATCAGAGCTTCGGATTAAAATTATTTGTAGCATTAAACTTTTTTCCCGGGTTGGGGTCTTACCAAACGTAACAGGCTCGTTATGAAATTAAAATCGATTTTTTCAATATTTATCGAGTGGCTAAAATCGCCCGAAGTGTTTGGCAGTAAAAAGAAACTTATTCCGGGCACGTGGCATTTGTTTGAGTATTATGAGGATGAGGGGGAAGAGCTGTTACATTTTGATGAAGATGCGCTGAAAAAAGACAAAGTGTTGTTTGTGTTGTCGTTTCTCGAGAATCATGAATTTACAGTGGCCGGCAATGCACCGGTAAAACTGCTGGAGGAAACAACGCAAGGGAAATGGAGCGTTGCCCGAAACTTTATCACTTTAATCAACCCGAAGGATTTCAGAAACAATATCGAGTTTCAGTTTGCCTTTGAGAAAGGAAATCTGAAATTGCTAAAAAAGGATGCCTTGGGCAAGATCGAGTTTTTTGGTTTCTTCCACGCATCAAAACAAAAATCCTAGGTAACGTCTGATCTTTGCGTTGAAAATTGTTCGTATTCTTTGTTCTCAATTATTTCCCGAAGCCGGTGTACTGTTTGCCAAACTTCTTTGTAAGTGGTGTACAACGGTGTAAAGCCAAAACGAATATTGTCAGGTTCGCGAAAATCAGGAATGATTTTTATTGTTGATGTTTTGGGCTGAATCAATGCCTGGCAAATTCGGTAAGCTTCAACGTGTTTTAACGAAATGTGCGATCCTCTTTTTTCGGGCTCTGTTGGAGAGCCAGCCTCAAAACCATAATTCTTTAATTGTGACGCTACCATGGAATGAAAGAATTCGGAAAGACGGATACTTTTTTGATGAATGGTTGCCATCCCGGCTTCGTTGATCATTTCAATTCCGGGTTCAATGGCCATAAGGTTCAGTACCGGAGGTGTTCCTGCGAGGAATCTGCGAATTCCTTGTGCCGGCCGGTAGTTTAAATCGAATTCAAAAGGTAAAGCATCGCCAAACCAGCCCTGAATTGGTGATGACAATTTATCCTGTAAATCTTTCCGAACGTATAAAAAAGCCGGCGAACCCGGACCTCCATTCATGTATTTGTAGGTGCAACCCACAGCCAGGTCGGCATTGCTTTTGTTCAGCTCAATTTCAACGGCACCGGCAGCATGACTCAGATCCCAAAGAACAAGCGCTCCCATTTTGTGAGCGTATTCCGTTATTTCCTCCAACTGATACATAAAAGCACTTTTAAATGCCACCAATGATAACACGACCAAAGCCGTATTTTCTGTAATCTTCGATTTTAGCTCTTCCGTTTCAATTGAAATACCGTCGTTTGTTTGCGCCAAATTAAGCTTGTACTCCGGGCCAAACTCTTTTAACAGGCCTTGCAAAATATATAGGTCGGTTGGGAAATTAAGTGCATCGCTTACAATTGTCGTTTTTCCTTTTTGCAAATTCAAAGCCGCGTGCGACAGTTTGTATAGATTTATTGATGTACTATCCGAAATAATTACTTCTCCATTTGAAGCGCCTATCATTGGTGCGATTTTATCGCCAAGCTGTGTGGTTTTTTGATACCAGTGTCGGTTCCAGCTTTCAATCAGTTCGGTGCCCCATTCTTTTTCTATCACTTCAGAAAGCAACTCTTTGGTTCTTAATGGAAGGCGGCCAAGTGAGTTGCCATCGAGGTAAATCGTATTCTCGGATTCGATGTAAAACCGGCTTCTGAATTTATGCAACGGATCGTCTCTGTCAAGTTGTTCGGCTAAAGTAAAGTTTTGGTCGGTTGTCATTTATTTTTGGTTTTCGAGTATTTCTTTGGCTTCAGAAAGAATTTTATCTACCCAGCGCCGGTACATTTCGCCCGACGGATGCAGACCATCGGAAGCTACCAGCATTTCATCGTTAAGTGCTTCGCGCGAAATGGCTGTTATTTCCACATAGCGCGCATTTGCCTGCAGCGTTTCCTGGAAATTTATCGCGTTGTATTCATCTATTTCTTTGGCAATCTTCTCTGGATTAAGGTTTTGTCCAAAAGGTGTTACGCCGTAATCGGGTATTGAAATTACAATAACATTTTGAGCTTTGTTGCCGGCATATTTAATTGCAGTTTGCAAATTATTCCTGAATTCGCCCCGGTAGTCATCGGCACCTCTTCCCCGGTATTGGTTGTTTACGCCGATTAATAAAGTTACCAGGTTGTATGATTCTTTTAAATTTTCATTTTCGATGGCGGCGGCCAATTCATCGGTTGTCCAACCGGTACGTGCAACAATTTTTGCAGGTTGCATTCCAAAACCTGCAGCTTTTAATTGTGTAACCAACTGCACCGGAAAACGTTCATTTTCCTCTACGCTTTCGCCAATGGTGTACGAATCGCCCAAAGCAAGGTAATAAAAGGTAGAATCCTGATTGTCGTTTTCGTTAAATTCACTCGGTTCAGGTATTACATTCATAATTACAGGATTTTCTTTATCGGTGCAGGCCAGTCCTGCAAAAATCAAAAATATAAAAAGTATCCGGCTCATTTCTCTCTTTTATTCTTTCAACAACTCTGGCCGGTTCCGGGTTTGAAAAAGCCGTAAAAATTTTAAACGCTAATTTCCAATGCCATTTTTAAAAATGTCCAGTGCGCCCGGAAAAGGTTCTAAAGCACGCTCAAAAATTCCCAGCGAATAAGCAATGGTCAATCCGTAATTGGTAATCGGAACTCCGGCTTGTTTGGCTTTCATTATGCGGCTCAGCATTTCGCGGCGGTTCCACATGCAGGCTCCGCAATGAATGATGAGTTTATACTCCGAAATATTTGGCGGGAAACCGTGTCCGCGCGTACTGTCGATTTGCAATTTACCACCCACATATTGAGTTAACCAGCGCGGAATTTTTACGGTGCCAATATCTTCGCCAATGGGATGGTGCGAGCAGGCTTCGGCAATTAAAACTTTGTCGCCGGTTTTTAGCTTGTCGATGGCCATGGCTCCGCGTACCATTTCGTTCAGATCGCCCTGGTGGCGGGCAAACAGAATGGAAAATGAGGTTAACGGAATATCTGGTGGTGTGTCGGCAGCCACTTTTAAAAAGGCCTGCGAATCGGTAACCACCAGTTTGGGTGGTTTGTTAAACCGCGATAAGGCTTCGCGCAGTTCACGTTCTTTTACGACCATACAAAATGCATCGTTGTCGAGCAAGTCGCGGATGCTTTGCACCTGCGGCAAAATCAGTCGGCCCTTTGGCGCTTCCTTATCGATGGGAACCACCAAAACCGCAGCTTCTCCGGCACCAACAAGGTCGCCCAAAATGCTGGGGCGATTTATAAAATCAGCAGGGGCTGAGTTCAACAACAACTGCCGAAGATCAAGTAAACCCTTATTTTCAGTTACCGAAGTCTGCACCAGCTTTATTTTTTTGCCGTCGAGAGCGCCGATAATTTCAAAATTTTCTTCGTACAGATCGCACTTGTTAAACACTACCACAAAGGGTATTTCCCGTTCGTTGAACTCGCCGATCAGTGATTCTTCGTATTCTCCCCAATCGTTAAAATTCGATACAATTACACCTAAATCTGTTCGGTCGAATACGGCAAGTGTTTTGGCAATTCGTTTTTCGCCAAGTGCGCCAACATCGTCGATGCCGGCCGTGTCGATAAAAAGAACAGGCCCCAACGGAAGCAGTTCCATTGGTTTTTCAACCGGATCGGTAGTTGTTCCGGCAACCTCCGAAACGATGGATACATCTTGCTGTGTTAGTGCATTTAACAGGCTTGATTTGCCGGCATTTCTGCGGCCAAAAATTCCAATGTGTAAACGAAACGATTTTGGTGCTCTCATGTATTGTGTTTTGCGCGACTGAAAGTACAAATTCAAACCAATTTCAGCAATTAATGCCATAAAAAAAGGGCGCCAAGGCACCCTTTAATTGATTTATTTGAAGTTGATTTTACTTCTTTTCACCACAACAACTTTTTTTCTCAGTGGTGGCTTTTGCGTCACCACAGGTTTTGCCCGATGCTGCACAACTTTTCTTTTGTGCCTCGGTGCAACCTGCCGCCTTTTTGTCGGCTTTTTTAGCGGTTGTGGCTTTCTTTTCTGTTTTCTTCTTTTTTTCGTCCTCGTTACTGATTACAGTGCCATGGTTATCGTCGGCAACAACAGTAACTTCCGATTTTTTTACGGTATTAACCTTTGCACTTGTGCTTGCTAAAGCAACACAGTAAGTGGCAATAAGAGTGATTACAATAAGAATTCGTTTCATGATTTTTTCGTTTTTTTGTGATCGTGACACAAATATATTGTTTGCTGATTAAACTATGCGTTAATGCGAGGTTAATGGATTTAACGGCCGGAGCCCATGTTGATTTAATGGTTATTTTTGAGTTTTTTAAACACCATAAAACAATTGGTTATCAATGGGGTTATGGTAGTAATGATTTCTTCTTTTAGGATCAGGAAAATTTATACGTGAAAACAGTATTCCGAAAATATACATTTTTGTTAGCGTTGCTGATTATTCTGGCATTGCTGGCAACACAAATAAAATGGATTGTTTACTCTATTCGCTTTCAGGACAAGGTGTTTGAGAAAAGTGTGGAGCTGGCATTGAGCGAGACCATGACAAATCTTACAGCCGATAAACCATTGTGTAATAAAGTGAAAGCTTGTGTTGATTGTGACTCCATCCGCCTGAAAGCACAGTTAGCTTCATCAGGTGTTTGGCAAAAAATTCACGATGCCATTCAAAACGAACTAGAATCGTACGACATCGACCTGGATTTTGAAATGTACATTCTGGAAGATGGTTCGGAAGAACTTAAGGTAATAAAGGCCGAATACAACAAGGGCTTATATTATTCGCGTTGTATGGGCGGAATAATTGGGCAAACCGGCTATCAGCTGGTAGTGGAATTCCCGTCGCGAACCCGCTTTTTCTTTGCCACGGCCGGAACGATGTTCCTTGGTTCGGTAATTCTGATTTTCCTGCTTATTCTTTCGCTTTTATACCTGTTGCGCATTTACAACCGCGAGATTCGTATTGCCAAACATACCAAAGAGCTGCTGAATAACGTGAGTCACGAGTTTAAAACGCCGTTGTCGTCGATTGCCCTGGCATCGAATATGATTCGTAAAAAGCGCTATGGCGAAGATGAGCAAAAACTGACCAGTTACGCCGAGCTGATAAGCAAAGAAAACCGCAAACTGCAAAACCTGGTTGAAAGTTTATTGCGCCTGGAAGCAGTGGAGCGAAACGAATTTGATTACAACAAAGAAGAAACAGCGATAGAGGATGTGGTAAAAGAAGCGGCATCAACCTGCGAAATGTTACTGAACGAAAGGTACGGACAAATTACTTACGATTTTGAGGCCGGGAGTACGCCGGTTTTTATCGATCGCCTGCATTTTATAAATGTATTCGTTAACTTACTTTCAAATGCGATAAAATACTCAAAGCGCAATCCTGCTGTTGAAATCGTTACCCGCACTGAAAACCATAGCCTGGTAATTTGGGTAAAAGATAACGGAATTGGTATTCCGGTTAAATTTCAAAAGTATATTTTTGATAAGTATTACCGCGTGCCAACGGGCGATGTGCACAACGCCAAAGGTTTCGGAATTGGGCTGGCCTACGTAAAACAAATTGTAGAAGCGCATAACGGAACCATTGTAGTTGAAAGCACCAGCGATGAAGGGACTGTTTTTAGAATTCAATTACCACTGGAAAAATCGTAAAGATGGACGAAAAAAACTTAAACATTATTTTGGTTGAGGACGACCTTAATCTTGGCTTTTTGCTGGAGGATTTTTTGAAAAGCCGTGGAGTAGGAGTTACGCTTTATCGCGACGGAGAAGAAGGCCTGGAAGGATTCAAAACCAACGGCGGTTTTAACTTTTGCATTTTCGATGTGATGCTTCCGAAAATGGATGGCTTTACGCTGGCCAAAAAGGTAAAAGCTGTTCAGCCCGAAATTCCCGTGGTTTTTCTTACGGCGCGCGCCATGAAAGAGGATAAAATGAAAGGCTATACGATTGGCGCCGACGATTACATTACCAAACCATTTGATGAGGACGAGTTGTGGTGTAAAATTGTGGCCATTAGTAAACGCAGCGATTTTATCCAGGAAGAAACCGAAACCATTTACCAGGTTGGGGCGTACGAATTCGATTATGAAAATCTTTCGCTTAGTTTGGATGGAAATATAAAACGCCTTACAACACGCGAGGCCGAAGTGTTGCGTATGCTTTGCAAGGAGAAAAAGAATGTGGTTCGGCGCGAGCAGATCTTAACTGCCATTTGGGGCGAAAACGATTATTTTGCCGGAAGAAGCCTCGATGTATTCATTTCGAAACTCAGAAAATATTTTGCCGGAGACCCATCAATTTCTATCGAAAATGTGGTGAAAGTGGGGTACATTTTACATTGCTAGCAAAGCGCATTCTTTATTCACCGGGATCACCAATCAGAATCTGAGTTTTTATCATCTCCTTTTTGTTCCCCTTCGTAGGGTAATTCGTATTAAGCCACTGTAGTGTTTTGTTGTGAATCCTCCTTTTCAAGGAGGTGGCTGACGAAGGAAGCCGGAGGATGATATTAGGTAGACTACCGACAGGCAGGTAACCCGGTGCGTAGCGCTGGGATGAAATGACCAAAGCGAAATCGTCCGGCGAAGAAAGCAGATCGAAGCCAGATGGTGCTCCCGGACGAAACTCAAAAGGAAATAAACATAAAAAGGTGGGGACTTTCAGAAAAAAAGTCGCTCATTAATGAACGACTTCTCTTTATACTCGGTTAATCTACTAGGATTTGCCTGATTTTTCGCCACCGCAGGTTTTGCTGCAGTCGCTTTTCTTTTCTGCTGATTTTTCTCCTGAGCATCCATCAGCTTTTGCTTTTGCTTCACCTCCTGAACATCCTTCGCCTTTAGCTTCAGACTTTGCGGCTTTCTTGCCATCTTCTTTTTTCTCTTTTTCTACTTTATCTACAACCTGCACGATTTCATCGTTGGTAACAACTGTAGTTTCAGTCATTGCTAATGATACTCCGTAAACAGCAACAAATGCTAATAGAAATAATACTTTTTTCATGATTTACAATTTTAGTTATTAAAGAAATTTTTTGTCTCAATGTTTATTTAGACTCAATATTAATAACTAAAATAATTAAAAGCAAGTTGAATATGAGATAAATCAGTATTTATTTTACTCAAAGTGTGCAATGCTCACATAGGCAGTGTTTTAGGAATGTGTTAATGTGTTGTTAAAAATGTTGAGACTTAGTTTCCTAAGCGGCAAACGGCTTCGGGAGTAATCAATTCATCAAACTCACAGGCAGTTAAATGCCCTGATTTTAAAGCTGCTTCCTTAATGGATAAACCGCTGTTTTCAACCATTTTTACAATCTCTGAACAACGCTCGTAACCAATTTTAGGAACCAATGCAGTAATGGTGGCGGTTGAGTTGTGTACACGCATTCTGCAAACATCTGCATTGGCAGTTACGTACGACACACATTTTTCGTTGAATAACTTACTCGCATTTTTTAGTAAATCGATCGACTCGAGCAGACTGTTGGCAATAAGCGGCATAAACGGATTCAGCTCCAGATTCCCGGCTCCGCAGGCTTGTGCAATTACCTGATCGTTTCCCATAACTTTCATGGCGGCCTGCACCACTGCTTCGGGAATAACCGGATTTACTTTTCCCGGCATAATCGACGAACCGGCCTGTAGTTGAGGCAGGTTAATTTCTCCCAGACCGGCATGTGGCCCACTGGATAACAAGCGGAGGTCGTTGCTGATTTTTAGCAAATTAACCGCGCAAGCTTTTAATATGCCCGACACTTCCACAAACACATCTGCGTTTTGCGTGCCGTCAATCAGGTTTTCGCTGCGTGCGAGGCCAATGTTTGTGTTTTCGCGCAGTTTATCAACCACCCTGAAAATAAACTGCTTGGGTGCTCCCAGTCCGGTGCCGATTGCTGTTCCGCCAAGGTTTACCACGCGCAATCGTTCTTCGCATTTGTATATGCGCCATCTGTCGCGGTTCAGGGCTTCGGCATATGCACTCATTTCGCGGCCTAAAGTTGTTAAAACTGCATCTTGCAATTGCGTACGGCCAATTTTTACAATGTGTGCAAATTCCTTTTCTTTTTGCTGAAAAGCCTCTTGAAGGTTCAGTACTTGTTGTTCCAGTTCGCGTAACAAACGTATCGCAGCCACTTTAAGTGCTGTTGGGTAAGTGTCGTTGGTGCTTTGGTGCAGGTTGATGTCGTCGAGCGGAGAAACTGCTTTATAATCTCCCAATTCTTTTCCCAGAATTTGAAGTGCACGATTGGCCAGCACCTCATTCACATTCATATTGGTTGAAGTTCCAGCACCCCCTTGTAAAGCGTCCACCAGAATGTGTTTATTCAGTAATCCCTGGCTCATTTCAAAAGCGACCTTCTCAATGGCTTCAGCTTTTGTTTTATCTTCCCAAAAGTCAAGTGCATTATTGGTTTGTGCGCAGGCTAGTTTTACTTCGCCGTACGCTTTAATAAGCTCCGGATGAACCAGCTGCCCGGAGATGGAGAAGTTTTCAACCGCGCGAGCCGTATGGATTCCCCAGAGTGCAGTGGCCGGGATTTGCTTCTTTCCAATAAAGTCACTTTCTTCTCTTGTGTTGACCATGATTTGCTTGATTATTGGATTACTTGATTTTGTTATTGTGAACACGCTTAAATGTTAAACTCTTACTGCCAAAATTTATAAGAAGACCAATTTTCATCTGATACGCTTCCAGGTAGTTCATTGCCTGAGCCAGATGTACATCTTCAAGTTTTATAACTGCTTTTAATTCTACCATGATTTTATTTTCAACAAAAAAATCTACCCTGCGTTTACCAATTTCTAAATTTCGGTAGTAAATAGACATAACTTTTTCCCTGTCATATTCTATTCCCTGATGGTCAAATTCAAGCGCCAGTGCCCGTTGGTAGATTACTTCCTGAAAGCCATTTCCTAAGGTTCGGTGAACCTGCATAGCACAGCCGATAATTTTGTGCGTTAATTCTTCAAATTCCATATTTGTATTTGTTGAGCTATAAGTTTACCCACTAAAATACAATTAATTATGGAATCAGGTAATCATGATTTTGTTGTTGTGGATTCGTTTAAATGTCAGGCTTTTGCTTCCGAAGTTTATTAGTAACCCGATTCTCATATGATAAGCTTCCAGGTAATTTTGTGCGTTAATTCTTCAAATTCCATATTTGTATTTGTTGAGCTACAAGTTTACCCACTAAAATACAATTAATTATGGAATCAGGTAATCATAAAAATCCTAGAAATCAAGGTGCTGTCATTTTAACAATAAACATCATCCCGACCGGCTTCCACGCGTTTTACCAGTTTTTCGGCACGTTGTTTGGCTACGCCGGTTAATCCTGCAATTGTTTCGCGAATTAACTGGTCGCCAATTTCGCGGGTTTCCGGCGATGCATAGTTTTGCAAATATTCTTTAAACGAGCTGAGTCCGTTAGGGCCACAGTGTAACCTTATGTCGCCGGGTTTTGCCAGATCCATAAAATCCTGTCCGGTTCTGCCCAAACGATAACAAGCGGTACAAAACGACGGAATATAACCCATTGATGCCACATCGCGGATGACTTCATCCAGCAGACGGTGATCGCCCAAACTAAACTGGCCAGAGATTTCGTCGTCTTCCTCGTAACCTCCCGGGTTGGTTTTACTTCCTGCCGAAATCTGGCTCACGCCCAGGGCAAAAGTATCGCGGCGCATTTTGGCGGTTTCACGGGTCGACATAATAATTCCGGTGTAAGGAACGGCCAAACGAAGAATGGCAACAATTTTTCGAAAATCGATATCAGAAACCGGGAATGGCGGGTGCGATGCTATATCACTGTTGGTTGCCGGCTCCATCCGCGGAACACTGATGGTGTGCGGGCCAACTCCAAATTTATCTTCCAGCTCAAAAATATGCTGCATCATGGCCATTATCTCGAAACGATAATCGAACAGGCCAAACAAAACGCCAATTCCCACATCGTCGATTCCGGCTTCCATGGCGCGGTGCAAAGCCCAAACACGCCAGTTGTAATCGCGCTTTTTGCCGCCAACGTGTACTTTTTTGTAGGTTTCGCGGTGGTAGGTTTCCTGAAAAATCTGATACGTTCCAATACCTTCGGCTTTGGCCAGCTTAAACTCGTCGACGGTTAGCGGAGCCACATTAATGTTTACGCGGCGAATTTCACCGTGCTCGCTTTTTACGCTGTAAATGGTGCGTATCGATTCCAACACATAATCGAAGCCCTTTTTCGGGTACGATTCGCCGGCAACCAACAGCACTCGTTTGTGCCCCTGGTTAATGAGCACTTCTACCTCGCGGGCAATATGTTCCTGCGACAGGGCATGGCGGTCGATTGCTTTGTTGGTAGCCCTGAAAGCACAGTACAAACATTCGTTTGCGCACAGGTTGGAAATGTAGAGCGGCGCAAACAACACCAGCCGTTTGCCATAAATGGTTTCTTTAACGGTGTTGGCCATGTTGAAGAGTTCGGCAAGCATTTCCGGATCGCTGATTGAGGTTAAAACCGCCACATCAGCGAGGTTTAAACCTTTCATTTCGGCAGCTTTGGACAGTACTTCTTTAATTTTTGCAGGTTCGGGATTTTTGTTTTGCTCCAATGTTTCCCAAACTTTGGCTTCGTTGATAAAATCGGCAGGTACGTTGTACATATTTTTTTAGTTGAAAGATCAGTTTCTATTCTTTATTTTTTTGCCAGTCCTGATTTCACCGTCACTCCAGGGATATTTCCCAGCTTGCCGGTTAGCGTGCCCAGTTCGTCGGTGGTGGCATCGATAACCAGTGTAATAACGGAATAGTTTTCTTTGGCATTGGGCAAACCGGTGCGTGCCAGAATGAGTTCTGAAAACTGACTCAAAACCTGGTTTACACTCCCCGATGATTTCTCGCGGTTTTCAATTATTATGCCCACAAAACCCAGTCGTTTCATTTTTAAAAGTTAGTAGTCAGCAGTTGGAAGACCGAAGTTTTCTTCAGTCAACAAACATCAACATAAGTTATACAAATAAATTCTACGGGAAATAATGGAGATAAAGGATTTGAAAGACTTTTGCCTTTCTACCTGGTTCTTTTGCCTTGTTCTCTCCCTAAAGTCAGCCGTGGCCTTCCCGCAGGATTGTGTCACAAATGTAACTTTAATTTCAGTTACAGAACATGAGAATTGTTGTAAAGTGACAATGTTATGCAACGTAGCTCTAAAACATAACAGAGCGTTTTGTACTTGAGCTTTATTGCGGAGAAAAGTATATTTTTATGACTCAAAATGATTGCTTTGGATAAACAGGAAATCATACAATTACTAAAAACCACCGGCGAGGAGCGCACCGCGCTTTTAAAACGTGCGCAGGCGGTGAAGGTAAAAGAAACCGGGAACAAAGTTTATTTCCGTGGATTGGTGGAGTTCTCGAATATCTGCGCCAAAGACTGTTTGTATTGCGGTATCCGGAAAGGAAACGACAAAGTTCTTCGTTACGATGTAAGCGATGACGAGATACTGGAATCGTGCCGTTTTGCCTGGGAAAATCGTTTTGCGTCGGTGGTATTGCAATCGGGCGAATTGTCGTCGCCGGCATTTGTAAACCGGGTAGATGCTTTGCTGAAAAAAATCAAACAGCTGTCGAACGGAGAGCTGGGAGTCACACTCAGTTGTGGCGAGCAAAGTCTGGATACCTATCGTCGTTGGTTCGAGAGTGGGGCGCATCGTTATTTATTGCGCATCGAATCGGCAACACGCGAGCTTTACTACAAAATTCATCCTGAGAATGCTAGCCATTCATTCGAAAATCGAATTGAAGCACTGGGCAGCTTAAAAACTGCAGGCTACCAGGTTGGTACCGGAGTAATGATTGGCTTGCCGTTTCAAACCTATGAACACCTTGCCGACGATCTGTTGTTTTTCAAAAAACTGGATATCGACATGTGTGGAATGGGGCCTTATATCGAGCACGAAGACACGCCCTTATACCAGCACCGGCATTTGCTAAAAACAAAGCAGGAACGTTTTGATCTGGCACTGAATATGATTGCCGTTTTGCGCCTGTTAATGCCCGATATCAATATTGCCGCTGCAACAGCTTTACAAGCCATCGATCCGGCCGGCCGCGAAAAAGCGCTGGCTGTTGGCGCCAATGTAATTATGCCGAACCTGACGCCAACGGCTTACCGCGAAGAGTATCAGCTTTACGAAAATAAACCCTGCCTGGATGAGGATGCTGAGTTGTGCCGTAATTGTCTGGAGGCACGAATTCATATGGCCGGCTCCGAAATTGGTTACAACGAGTGGGGCGATTCGAAGCATTTTAGTAAGCGAAAGAGGATGGAACGCTGATGACGCAAGTTTTACGTTGCTCGCAGACCGAAGAGGCCCAGGCGCTTAGCGGTTTCGAACCGCTTAGCGCCTATAATAAAAAAAGAGGCTGTCCAAAAAGGCGGTCTCTTTTTTTATGCTGCAATTTCAGAATAGTAGTTTTTCATCCAGATTTTAGATTGTTGCTTTT
>NZ_FOHT01000076.1:0-2728 GCF_900111425.1 Draconibacterium orientale
TAATGAGTTAATTATAAAAATGATAGTAAAGCACTGTGGTGGAGATCCGAGTTTAGTTTTTCGCTGAATTAGGCTTTTTGAAAATCGTGTGCCTTATGGATTCTTCCGAACACTCCTAATTGCAAATCCGTGCCAGCGAAGTTGCTTTTGAAGGGAAAAAGGTTTTTCCTGGCACAAGCAACCTTCAAGTGTTTACAAAACTTTGAAGGTTTAAAAACAAAAAGGGGCAACGCCCCGACAAATAACAGCGTAGTCCGTAAGGGCTACAATTAAATCATTACCAAATCATCACTGCTTCCGCTCTTGATGGCGCACATTTGTAATGTGTCCTTTTTGCTCACCTAAGAACAACAGCAAACTTTGGAAAAAGTCTCTTAAACAATCAACAGTAAGCAATAAGGTTAATAAGGTTATTTACGATGATGATTGCCACCAACTACTAAGGTTACTTTTGGAGGGAATAAGGTTTTTCCTGGCACAAACCAACCTTCAGGCGTTTCTAAAACCTTGAAGGTTTAAAAATAAAAAGGGGCAAATACATATAACCACAGTAGCTAAATAACAATTAGAATAATAATGTTTAACTTTGGTAATAATTTCAAGAATATGAAACGACCATGACGAAGATTAGCCACAAACAAGTATAATTAAAATCATGGGAGTTCCATCGAATACGAACGAAATAAACAATTTTAATGAGATGAAAACCCGGCAACAATATTGTAAATTATTACTCGATTTTAAACAAAATAGAGGACAGGCCTATGGCATCTTAAAATTGGGTATTTTTGGGTCGGTGGCCAGAAAAGAACAGCATAAAAATAGCGACATTGACATCTATTACGAAGGCGCTGTTTTAAGTTTACTACAAACAGCTGCACTAAAAGAAGAGCTTGAAAAATTACTTGAGACCAGTGTAGATATAGTCCGTTTTCGAAAATCGATGAACAAACTATTAAAAAAAAGAATAGAAAAAGAAGGACTTTATGTGGGATAAGGAACTGGTTAACGACCTCATAGAATTAATTATCGAGAATCTGGATACCGTAAAAGACAGAACCAAAGATATTTATTGCGCAGATGATTTTTCTTCAAACGAACAAGGGATGATTCTGCTTGACAGTACCTGTATGAAACTTGCCGCAATTGGGGAAAGCATAAAAAGTCTGGACAAAATATCGAACAAGCAATTACTATCTAACTACCCCGAAGTTCCCTGGAAACAAGTTATGGGAATGCGCGATATAATAGTACACCACTATTTTGATATTGATGCCGAAGTAATTCTAAAAACCATAAAGGAAGATGTTCCTTTTTTAATAAAAACACTCAGAAAAATCTATAAAGAATTAGAATAATTCCACCCCGCTGCCGCACCCCAAAAGTTTCGGGGCTTTCGAGTGATTTAGCCACATAGCCAACAATATTGCAATGCAACCAACAAACCTTCAAGCGTTTACAAAACCTTGAAGCGTTTAAAAGACACAACCAGCTCCGCAAAAAAACACAAAAGCAGGGTAAAAAAAGTAGATTTAAGTGTTTTCGAGAACAAAAATAAACCGGTGCAGCTGAGAAAATAAAAAACAGCGGTGATGACGAAAGTCCCCTGCAGCTGAAAAAATTATTTCCTGCTGAGGTGAAAAAATCATCAGCGCAGAAGATTTTCTTTTGTTCTAGCAGAAAACCAAAAAAAAGTGAAAAATAAGCGTAGAAAAAGAGTTAAAACAAAGTTTAGATTATTATTGGGGGAAGATATGTTGTAAAGTATTGTTTAAAGTCTCGGAGTTTTGTAGCTTGCCCCTGTTTACTGGAAGTAAAACAACAAAGGCCCGGCAGGTGCTGGAACACGCTGCCGAACCCGATGGGCTTAAGAATTAGCTTGCAATGGTGTAGTCTAACATCCGCAATTTTTTCTTAAGCTCTTTTGTTGGGCGATACTGGATCTTTGCACCACGAACCATCGTTACCGAAAGATCGTCAACACTATCCACGCCTTCGCTGCTAACAGCGGCACAAAAGCTTCCCAGTTCACCCAGGGCAACAATGTCGCCATTTAACAACTGTTCAGGAATAATGTCCATAAGTGCAACCAAAACCCCGTGTACATCTGATCGCCTGAGCGAACAACGCTGAGATACCTTAGTAGCCAGGGCATCAATTTCAACTCGCTCCTCATGAACTAAAGAAGCATAAAACTTAGGATCCTCTTCCGGAGCCTGTGGATTCCGCTTGGGAATCCCTTTCAATTTTGCCATTTAATTATAATTTAAATTAATACTAAGACCGGATAATGGCTAATCCAATCCGTTAATTATCACGTTATAAGCACTTGACTTACAATACAAAAATACCCACAATAAACAACTTTTAACAATTATTTAACAAAATTCTATTAACGATAATGCGTGTTTTATTCACATCTTATAAAAAAACAACACGATTCCACAAATAGCCAAACACTTGTTATACAGGCATTACAAATCAAACTTTAACTAAAAACCAGCAGCTTATTCACAAGTAATAACTTATCCACAATTGACTGTGAGTCCTAAAACCCGCTGATGGCAAGGGTTTCCCTGCTTCCGCGCAAATCCTTTCACTTGTTGATAAAACAGGCCAGCATAGCTATAAGTCCCCGCTGCCGCGCGAATCCTTTCGCGTGGTGATAAAACAAGCCAGCAAACCTGTAGGCAAACAACTGGCAAACTAAGGTGTGCAAAAGTTTATC
>NZ_FOHT01000005.1:0-177981 GCF_900111425.1 Draconibacterium orientale
AAATTGTATTTTTACCCATGTCTAACTTTTTGGTGTGGTAACTCAAAAGTAGACATACCGGGTGGTTCTTTAAAATGTACTGCCCGGTAAATTTTTACCGGACACTAATGATATTTTATGTGAAAGAGTTGCGATGTTGTGCTTTAGTTTTTTGCAGGCGCCCACGGATTATATTTTGAGTGACTAAATGGCGGAACAATAATAGTTAGCGATAACTCGCACATCCAGGCATTATAATCCGAAATGCCCGGTATGGCCATTCCTGCATTCAGGTTAAAGCGCACAAAATTATGCCGGTAACCAATTGTCCCTCCAAGGGTGGTAATGTGGTTGGTAAAGTTGTTATGAACGAAAACACCCCATGTTTTATCAGTGTATTCCGCCAATAAGCGCAAGCGGGCAATGGTAGCTTCTTCGTGGTAGAAAACAACCAATTCAGGCGACAATTCAAAAGGCCTGGAGTAAAGGTCGCGCACTCGGTTGTCCATCTTTTTCGAAATATACAGGGTATAGCCCAATATTGTTGTTGGTTCTATCAAACTAATCGCAACATTTCGGGTATGCACTACGGTTGACGTTACCCCAATTTGTAAGGCGTTGTTCGTCCAAAGAAATGCAAACTTTGGTTTAAAGATATAATAGCGAAAAAAAGATTCTCCCTGCTGAATAGGTGGAATATTCTCGTGGGGGATTGAATTGTTGAGCGATGCAACTGCCCAGTGTTTGGTTGCAGCAAGCACATCCGTTCCGGCACTCAAAAGTATTTTGCTGTTGTTTATTTTAATGGGGAAGCCCGAATAGTAAAAGCCAACCGATGTGGTGGTAATGTTTTGTTTGCTAAGCATTCCCTGGCTGAAATTCAGGGCCACGCCTCCTTTTAAACGGTTGGAGTACGCATCCCACGAAGCATAAAAGAGGTTGTAGGTTTGTTCCTTGTTTAGATAGGAATACTGGTTGCCGGTGTGATACGAACTGTTCTTGTTTAATCCGGCCAGCGCAGGATTTATTTCAATCGGGTTATTAGAAGGCAGAAGGTAGGTTTCGTTTTGCGCATGGCCTGTCCAGCCTGAAAATAACAGGATGCAAAAGACTAATATTTTGGGTGAAATGCGCAAGGTCGTTTAAGGTCAGGTGGATAATTTTAATAACTCTTCCAACATGTAGGCCCGCCGTTCGTCAGCAACTTTTAAGGCGCGGGCGATTTTTAATTTTATTGGTTTCATCACTTCTGCCGAAGGAAAATGTTCCATATTATCGATTACCGTAAAAGCCTCAAAAGCGGTTTCCCAGTTGTCGTTGATTACTAAATCGACAAACACTTCAATGTCATCCGAAAAATCGAGCCCGTTTTGCCAGCAACTGGTAGCAATATTTTTACGAATCGGTTTAAAATGTTCTTCTTGCAGGGCATTGATAAATACCGGAATGGTTTCTTTATCCTTTACGGTTCCCAGCAATTTCTGAATTTGCTTTTCAACTTCCGTTTCGCAGCCGGCCACCATTAATTCAAATAAAATGGGCAGATAATCTTTATTGCCACTTTCTTTTAGTTTGTTAAGTGCAGTCAGTACCTGGTCTTTATCGGCCGAAAAAAGCTGAGTTTTTATCGCCTGGTTAATTTTTGTCTTGTTCATATTAAATCCTTCAGAGCATGCAAATTTAAGGTATTAAATACGCCAAAACAAAGCAGTAGTGCAAATGTTTTGCATATTAGTTACCTTTGTCCCCCTCATGAAGAACATTGACGAATTACGCGAAGCCCATGTAGGGCGTTTGATGTTAAAATATTTTATCCCTGCATTTATTGGAGTTTTTGTAAATGCATTGTACAATATTGTTGATCGGATTTTTATCGGGCAGGGAGTTGGAGCCGAAGCATTATCAGGTATCTCGGTAATATTTCCCGTAATGCTTATAATGATGGGCTTTGGTATGCTCATTGGTATTGGTTCCGGGGTTTATGTTTCCATAAATCTGGGGAAAAAGAACATGGAAAGAGCCGAACAAACATTGGGAACCAGTTTTATTCTGATGATTGTGGCTTCGGTGTTGATTATGGTTGTTGTTTATTTGCTGAAAGAGCCAATTTTACGATCGTTCGGATCAACCGAAGAAACCTTTCAGTATGCTAACGATTACCTCGATATTATTCTTGGCGGAGTCGCTTTTATGACCATCGGTTTTTCCTTAAACAACATTATTCGCTCTGAAGGAAATGCACGGGTGGCGATGACTTCAATGTTGCTGAGTTCGTTAACCAATATTATTCTCGATCCCATTTTTATTTTTGGCCTGGATATGGGCGTAAAAGGTGCGGCCTATGCAACAGTAATATCGATGTTTGTTTTAATGGTGTGGGTGTTGTTCCATTTTATTAAAAGTAAACGGGCAGTTGTTCGGATGCGGGTAAAGTATTTAAAAATTAACTGGGGAATTACGCTGGAAATTCTGGCTATTGGTATGGCGCCTTTTTCGATGCAAATTGCCGGAAGTTTTGTACAGGGCTTGTTAAATAAAAAGCTGATTGATTTTGGGGGCGACCTGGCTGTTGGTGCAATGGGAATTATCAACTCGGTACTTACGCTGGTAATTATGGCTATTGTTGCACTGAATATGGCCTCGCAGCCTATTATTGGTTTTAATTACGGGGCAAAATCGGTTCAGCGAATAAAAGATACTTTAAAGGTTACCCTTATTGCAGCTACGCTTATTGCTATTGTTTCGTATGCCTTTATCGAGGCTTTTCCCGGTTATATAATTATGGTTTTTAATAACGATAGCGAAGTGTTGTATAGTATTGCAACCCGAGGATTACGCCTGGTTATTCTGGCCTTGCCGCTTGTTGGATTTCAGGTGGTGGCTTCCAACTTTTTTCAGGCAATTGGTAAAGCCGGCCTCTCGATGTTTGCCACCGTTTTTCGGCAGATAATCATGTTAATTCCGCTCATATACATATTACCGGGTTTCTTCGATATCGATGGAATCTGGATCAGTTATCCTGTTGCCGATACCATGTCGGCACTGGTAGTAGGATTTATATTGTACCGCGAGTGGAAACGTTTACCGTTAATTGTTCAGAACAGCGATGAAGAATAAAGCTAGATTAATCCTGTTGTTAAGCATTTTGGGGATTACTTTCTATTGCCTTTTTGTTCAGCCTGAGCTATTGGGTGTTCGTATTTCAAAATCACTGAATTTTCCTTTGGGGAGCTTAATTTCCTGGTTGGGTATCGTTGCCTATACTCTTCTTCTTCATTTGTTTATAAAACTTCCTACAAAATCGATATTATTAAAAGTTGATAAAGTACTCAGGTATTTTCATATAGGCATGGCACTGTTTTGGTTGCCCATGTCGTACTTTATTTCCGGTAATCTTGCCTTTGCTTTTCAGAACAAACCAATTGCCTTTATAATCTGGATTGGCTATACCTTAGTTATTCTTTTTTTTCCGTTAATTTTACTTGTACTCAAACTTTTCAATAGGGCTGAAAAGTAAATATCCAAGAATAATTTTTTGTGAAATTATGTGCCTAACGATGACATTAATCAATAGAATAGGTGTAAAATATAATTACATTTGTTCATAATAACTCAAAAAACTACTTATCATGGCAATTTCAACGATAAAGGTAAGCGGAGAAATGGGCCGCAGCTTTGCAACTAAAATTAATTGTTCGCATCCGTTTGTAATCGACCAGCCTAAAATGGCCGGTGGAAACGATGAAGGACCCAATCCGCTGGAAGTGTTTTTGTGCTCGTTACCGGCTTGTATTTGTGCAGTCGGACGAATAATTGCGCAGCAACAACGGATTAAACTCAACGGTATTAGCGTAACTGCCGAGGGAGATATTGATAAAGACTTCCTGCTTGGAAAAACAACCGAAGGCCGTGCCGGGTTTACCGAGATCAGAAGCTACGTAAAAATCGATGCGGATATGACTACCGAAGAAAAGCAAGGTTTTTTAAACGAAATCGCAGAGCGTTGTCCGATAGCTGATAATATTGCAAAAAGTTCAGTGATTAAACCGGTTGTAGTAGAAGACGCAACTGTTTAAATAGTGAGATTTTAATGGTAAAAAGCCGCCTGTTGAGGCGGCTTTTTTTTATAGTTTTTCTTTTAAAGCTTCTCCGGTAAACGAATTCTTCTCCTTGATCAAATCTTCGGGAGTACCTTCAAAAACAAGATTTCCACCTTTATCTCCACCTTCCGGACCAAGATCAATAATCCAGTCGGCGCATTTTATAACATCCATGTTGTGCTCGATAATCAGTATGGAGTGGCCACGCGAAATCAGCGCATTAAACGAATCAAGCAATTTGCGGATATCGTGAAAATGTAGCCCGGTTGTTGGCTCATCGAAAATAAACAGCGTTGGCGAATCTTTTTCCTTTGCCAGAAACGAGGCCAGTTTTACACGCTGGCTTTCTCCGCCCGATAAGGTACTTGAAGCCTGCCCCAGTTTTATGTAGCCCAAACCTACATCCTGCAACGGTTGCAGACGTTTGGTAATTTTCTTCTCGGTTGAACTTTTACCTTGTTTAAACAGCTCGATAGCTGCGTTTACCGTCAGGTTCAGAATGTCGTCAACATTCAGGTCTTTGTATTTTACATCTAAAATATCTTCCTTAAAACGTTTTCCGCCACAACTTTCGCAAAGCAGGTAAACATCGGCCAAAAACTGCATCTCCACTTTAATGGTTCCTTCGCCCTGGCATTCGTCGCAACGGCCCCCGTCAACATTAAACGAGAAGTGTGATGGTTTTAAACCCTGTATTTTTGCCGCCTGCTGCTCCGACAGTAATTTTCGTATTTCGTCGTAAGCTTTCAGGTAAGTTACCGGGTTGGAGCGCGATGATTTTCCAATCGGATTTTGATCGATGAATTCAATCGCATTAATCATTTTATAATCTCCCAGCACCGCATCATGATGGCCGGTTTTTTCACCATATCCGCCCAAAATTTTAGTAAGGGCAGGTGTGAGGATCTTTGAAATAAGCGATGACTTTCCTGATCCGCTGACTCCGGTAATTACCGTTAAAGTGTTAAGCGGAAACTTGACCGTTACATTTTTAAGGTTATTCTCGCGTGCGCCAACAACTTGAATAGCATTGGTCCATTTTCTGCGTCGTGTAGGAACCGGAATATTTTCAACGCCGGTAAGGTATTTTGTGGTAAGACTTTGCGGATTCTTAACCAGCTCGTTGTGTGTTCCCTGGAAAACAACTTCACCACCGTGTTGACCCGCCATAGGGCCAATATCGATTACCTCGTCAGCTGCACGAATTATTTCTTCGTCGTGCTCAACAACCAGTACTGTGTTTCCAATTTTTTGCAGGCGCCGTAGTACTTTAATCAGTTTTTCGGTATCGCGCGAATGCAGGCCGATACTTGGTTCATCCAGAATATACAGCGAACCCACCAGACTACTTCCGAGCGAGGTGGCCAGGTTAATCCGCTGCGATTCGCCGCCCGATAAGGTTGACGACAAGCGGTTAAGAGTAAGATAGCCTAAACCCACATCGTCTAAAAATTCCAGACGGTTATTTATCTCGATAAGGATACGTTTGGCCACTTGTTTTTCATGATCGCTCAAATCCATATTCAGGAAAAACTTCTTCAGTTCGGAAACAGGCATTAAAACCAGTTCCTGAAGCGATTTGCCGGCGACTTTAACATAGCCGGCTTCTTTTTTCAAACGGCTTCCTTTACACTCGGGGCATACTGTTTTTCCGCGGTAACGCGATAACATCACCCGGTATTGTATTTTGTAACTGCCTTCTTCAAGGTGTTTGAAGAACTGATTTAAGCCATCGAAATATTGATTCCCGGTCCAAATCAGGAACTTTTGTTCTTCGCTTAGCTCATAAAATGGCTTGTGAATCGGGAAATTAAATTTCTCAGCTGAATAGATCAATTCGTTTTTCCATTGGCTCATTTTTTCGCCTTTCCAGCAGGCAATGGCATCCTGGTATATCGATAGCGACTTATTCGGAATTACAAGGTCCTCGTCGATGCCAATTACCTTTCCGTAGCCTTCGCAAGTAGGGCAGGCGCCAACCGGATTATTAAAACTGAACATATGAACCGTTGGCTCTTCAAATTCAATTCCATCGGCTTCAAAGTGGTTCGAAAAGCTTTTTGATTCCGTTCCTTCTTTTTTATAAATTTTCACCAAACATTCGCCATGTCCTTCGTAAAATGCCGTTTGAACCGAATCGGCCAATCGGCTTTGTGTATCTTCGTCGTGTTTAACGGCGGCACGGTCGATAACCAGGTTGCAGCTTCCATCGCAAAAATCATCACTTTCCGCTTTTACCAGCTCGGCAATACGTTTTATTTCGTCGTTCGTCTCAATACGCGAAAATCCCTGTTGCATCAGCAGTTCCACTTCCTGCAGAATAGTCCGTCCATTTTTAGCTTTCAACGGTGCAACAATAATCAGGCGGGTTCCTTCGTCAAAACTGTTAATGTAATCCACCACATCGGTTACACTGTTGCGCGAAACGACCTGCCCCGATACCGGAGAAATGGTTTTTCCGATGCGCGCGTAAAGCAATTTCAGGTAATCGTAAATTTCGGTTGATGTACCTACTGTGGAGCGCGGATTTCGCGTGTTTACTTTTTGTTCGATGGCAATGGCCGGCGGAATTCCGTTTATAAAGTCAACTTCGGGTTTGTTTATTCGCCCCAAAAACTGACGCGCATACGACGACAAACTTTCTACATAGCGGCGTTGGCCTTCGGCAAAAAGCGTATCGAAAGCCAGCGATGACTTCCCGGAACCCGAAACCCCGGTTACCACAATAAATTTATTTCGGGGAATTTTTAAGCTTATATTTTTTAGATTATGAACCCTCGCGTTCTGAATCTCAATGTATTTAGCGTTTTTGCTATTTGACATATTATTTTTGTAAAATTCGATAAAATGTTAGAAAAACTTGCTATTGTCGGTAAAATGTTTCATTTTTGAACGATACAAAATTAGAATAATAGTTTTACTACACTAAAAATTGAACGCCTATAGATAAACTTTACTTTTTGTTTACACATAAATAGAAGGTAATGTTCAGACTCGACAAACTGAACGATAATGAACTCGTTCAACGATTTATTCAAGGCGATCATGAATCACTTGAGGTTTTAATAGTTCGACATAAAAGCAGGGTATATTCGTATATTCTGTTGATTGTCAAGAATCAGGATCTTGCAGAAGATATCTTTCAGGATACTTTTATCAAAGTCATACGCTCGCTAAAACGAGGTAAGTATGTCGAAAACGGTAAATTTGTTTCCTGGGTGCTTCGGATAGCGCATAATCTGATTATCGACCATTTCAGGAAGGAAAAACTGCAGGGGACGGTTTCCAACGACAGCTCGGATGTTGACATCTTCAACTCACAAAAGTTTTCGGAACAAACCATTGAGGACCAAATGGTTTATTCGCAAATTCTGCATGAAGTAAAGCACCTGGTAAAAGAGTTGCCCGAAGATCAGCAGCAGGTAATTTATATGCGGCACTATATGGGGCTTAGTTTTAAGGAAATAGCCGAACAAACCGAGGTAAGCATTAATACTGCCTTGGGGCGGATGCGTTATGCATTAATCAACCTGCGAAAACTGGTGGATGAAAAGAAATTGAACCTCTCTGCTTTTTAACTATTGTTAACACAATATAAGGTAGCTACCGGCGTTTTAACAGAAATGATAAAAATGCCTATGATAAATTATTCTACCTTATTTTTTTGTGTAAACAACATTCAGCGTAAAGCTGAAAAACAATCAGCAGAGATGGACTATGAGCCATCAGAACGGTCGGTGCAGAATATCCTCGATTTCGCCCGTTGCTACGAAACAGTAGAGACAGAAGAGGCAGGATATGTAGAAATGATTTTAAATTAGATCAGGAAAAAGTATTCGGTTGTGAAAAAAAATCCTTCGGCTAATTAGCCGAAGGATTTTTTTTGCCTGCTGAAAATCGCAGCAGCAAATAGCCTAATAATCCCGCCACAAATGATCCGATTAAAATTCCGATTTTAGCTGAATCGATAAGAGTATCATCGGTAAATGCCAGGTTATTAATAAATAACGACATGGTAAAACCGAGTCCACCCAAAAAGGATACGCCGGCCAAACTCTTGAAATTTACATTTTTAGGTAGTTCAGAAAGTTTGAATTTTATGGCCAGGAACGAAACTAAAAATATTCCCACAAATTTTCCAATTATCAGGCTTAGCCCAATGTTTGTTGCCAAAGTGGTGTTGGTATCGCCCGAAAAGCTAAAAACTACTCCGGCATTTGCAAAAGCAAATAATGGAAGTATTATAAAAGCTACCCATCCGTGCAAATGGTGTTCAAGAAATTGAAGTGGAGAAGCTGTTTTTTCGGTAAGCTCTTCCATTTCGTCAATAGCATCTAACTGCTTGTGGCTCAGAATGGTTTTGTCCTTATTGTCCTTTTGGCATTCTTCCAAGAATCCGTCAAGGATTTCTTTTCCTTTGTCGTAAAAAGTAGTGGTTTTAATATTTCGCTGAATTGGAATGGTAAGCGCCAGTAAAACTCCGGCAATTGTTGCATGAATACCCGATTTCAGGAACAGAACCCAAACTACAATACCGGCAATAAAGAAGAAATATTTGGAATAAAGTTTAAAACGTGATAGAATCGCAAGAAGGGCAACGATGGCTAACCCAATTAAAATGTTATACCAGATTAATTGCGAGCTATAAAAGAAGGCAATCACTAATACGGCGCCCAAATCGTCGATAATTGCAAAAGCCATTAAAAAAACTTTTAAGCCCACCGGAACGCGCTTGCCCAGCAAGGTTAAAATACCCAACGAAAATGCAATATCGGTAGCCATGGGAATTCCCCATCCTTCCATTCCTGGCTTTCCTTGATTTAAGGCTACAAAAAGCATTGCCGGGAAAACCATCCCTCCAATGGCCGCAACAATAGGCAGCGAAGCTTTTTTCAGATCGCTTAATTCTCCTATTAAAACTTCGCGTTTTATTTCCAAACCAATAAGAAAAAAGAAAATGGCCATTAAACCATCATTTATCCATTTTAATACGGGTTTTGAAAGCTCAAATCCGGGCAGGCTAATAGTTATATAATTTTTCCAGAAGCCCAAAAATGGTTCACTTAAGCCTGAGTTTGCAAGAATTAAAGCCGCAATAGAAGCCGAAAATAAAACGATACTGCTTGAGGTCTCAAGCCTAATAAAACGGTTTATAGGATCTTTTATGAAATTCATTCTTATAATTTTTTAGTGGAACGTAAAACCCATTTGTTTGTTTAGTGCCTATTGATAAATTTAACTATTAAATTTTAAGATGGCGGCAAAATAAGAAAAAGTCATGTTTCCATTGTTTTTTAGCCTGAACTATTCATAAATTATTAATAATCCAAACCGGGGGCAATTTCCCACCAACGTTATAGCTTGTCCGGCACCGAAAGGTATGTTGAATAGCTGTAATAACAGCTGAATTTTAATAACTGCCTGAAATGGGAATAATTCAAAAAATATTCGGGCTGTTGAGATTAATTTCCTGGCTTTACAAATAATGACATCATTTCATATTATGAGCAACATTAAACTTTTTCAATAATATGATTTAAAACACAAATATATGCTTGACAGTTAAAATTAATTGTAATACTTTAGTGATATCAAAATAATATCAAAATACTAAATAGTTAATATTATGGAAAAACAACATTCAGCTTTATCAGGCTACATGTTCCTGGTTCTGGAACTTATTTTACTGGGAGTTATTATTTTTGGTATTATGCGCGGAATGATCGTTCCGGCAATTCTGCTAATTCCGGTATTTATTCTTGTTGCCATTGGTTTTACCGTGGTCGATCCCAACCAAAGCTGCGTTATGGTTTTGTTTGGTGCGTACAAAGGCACGATTAAAACCAACGGATTTTATTGGGTGAATCCTTTTTATGTTCGCAAGAAGATTTCGCTTCGTGCCCGAAATTTCGACAGCGAACCGATTAAAGTGAACGATAAACTGGGTAACCCGATAATGATTGGTTTGGTACTGGTTTGGAAGGTAGAGGAAACCTACCGGGCCGCCTTTGGAGTAGATGAGTTTGAACATTTTGTTGTGGTACAAAGCGAGGCAGCCCTGCGAAAACTGGCTGGTATGTATCCGTACGATAACATCGAGGATGAAAATGCAAAAGTAACGCTGCGCGACGGTACCGAGGAAGTGAACGAAAGACTCGAAGCGGAAATTATTGAGCGCTTGGAAATCGCTGGTATTCATGTTATTGAGGCACGAATCAACCACATTGCCTATGCGCAGGAAATTGCCCAGGCCATGTTGAAGCGTCAGCAGGCTACCGCTATTGTGGCAGCCCGTTACAAAATTGTTGAAGGTGCGGTTAGCATGGTGGAAATGGCTCTTGACCAGCTTAGCGAAAAAAGTATTGTTGAGCTTGACGAAGATAAAAAAGCAACAATGGTAAGTAACTTAATGGTTGTATTGTGTGGCGATAAAGATGCAACGCCTGTGGTGAATACCGGATCACTTTATCAGTAAACACCATGAAAAAGCTTCTTTTTAAAGAAGAGCAGGAGTTTGACAAAAGATGGCTGTGGCTGTTGATGCTGGTTGCCGTTTTCGCTGTCGCTATTCCATTCTTCCGGGGAATTTATTTCCTGACGGCTGAAAATCCGCCCGGCGATAATCTGATGACTACGGGAGGACTGATAGTAACAGGAGTAACGGTTTTGGTATTGGTAGTTATTTTTGCCCTTATGTTTCGGGCAAAACTTAAAACAAAAATTACTGAGGATAAGCTATACATTTGCTTTCCTCCACTGGTTTGGAAATTGAAAGCGTTCGATCCGTCGGAAATTGAAAAGTATGAGATACGGCGATACCACCCCAATAGAGAATATGGAGGCCGCGGCATAAAACGTCGTTTACGAAAAGGCACTGCATGGACCGTTACGGGGCGAATCGGGTTGCAGCTGTATATGAAGAATGGAAAACGGTTCCTGATTGGAACACAAAAACAACAAGCCCTGGAGCATGCCATGCACAAATTGATGGAAAAGGAGGATTAGAATGGCGAAGAAAAAATCGTTTGTATTGCGCGTTAGCCCGGAAATGATGGAGGCTGTTGAAAAATGGGCTGCCGATGATTTCAGAAGTATAAACGGGCAAATTGAATGGATAATACATAAGGCTTTAAAGGATGCAAGACGACTAAAAAAAGGTTCAGACGATGGGACGGTATGATTATCTAAAAACGAAGAAAGAAATAAAGAAGACTAAACTGAAAATGGTACGCGAAATAGTAACCGTAATTCTTATTGCATTAATCATCAGTGGTTTTATTCTTCAGGTAGTTATACAGGTAAAGAAATAATATTTCGGAAAGTGATTAAAACAACGAAAAATGGGTAAATATGATTATTTGAAAAAAGAGAATAAGAAAAGGCGCAGGCCCCAATTAACCTCAACTCAAAAACGGTTTATAATGGTACTTGTTATTGCAATTGTACTTTTTTCGATTCAGTTAGTAATTTATTTGATAAGCTAGTACTGATAAGCTGAAAACAATAAAAAACCGAAAACAATGAAGAAACATTTCAGTTGTCCCAAATGCAGCAGTTGGGAGTACGAAGAAGACACGATCAGAACAACCGGTGGCGGTTTTACCCGATTTTTTGATATTCAAAACCGAAAGTTTATAGCCATTTCGTGTAAACGATGTGGTTATACTGAACTCTACAAAGCCGGTAGAGGAAGTACCGCCGGTAGTATTCTCGATTTCCTTACATCGTCGTAACAATACTTCTTTTGATTTGTGCGATTGTTTGAAATGAAAAAAACTGTAGGTAATATTGCCTGCAGTTTTTTTATTTTCGAGCTATCTTTGTTTCTATAGAATAAGTTATACTAAGTTAATTTTGGGATTTGTTTGATGATTCCCGTTCGGAAATGCCGATATATTGAGTTTTTACAATACGATAAATTATTCGAAATTTACGCTAAATCAAACGACTTATGAAGTACAAAAGATACTGCAAAACAATGATGCTGAAGGATGATCCGCAGCTGATTGAAGAATATAAAAAAGTGCACGCCAAAGGAAATACCTGGCCGAAAATTTCGCAGGGGATGAAAGAGGTGGGAATCATTGATATGGAGATCTACCGGCTCAATAACCGTTTATTTATGATTATGGATACCACTCCTGATTTCGACCACGACAAGGCGATGACAGAGCTGGCCGGAAAACCCCGGCAGGCCGAATGGGAAGCATTTGTGTCACGTTTTCAGGTGAGTGGTGAAAAAGCAACGGCTAATGATAAGTGGCAGTTAATGGAGCGGATTTATGAATTGGACCAAAAGAATGAATATGACGCCATTGACGGGCAGTTTAAAGAAATTGAATAAATGACTACAATGCGATTATTAGGAAACACGGAAATAAAATGTCCTCAAATTATTTACGGAACCAGTTATCTCGGAAATCTTTACCGTGAACTATCGGAAGATGAAAAGCTAAGCCTTATGCAGGAATGGTTTAAGGTGGCTGATGGGAAGGTAATGATCGACAGCGCCGGGAAATATGGTGCCGGATTGGCTTTGGAGGTTATCGGACAGGGGCTGGAAAAACTCGGTGTTGATCCCGCGCAAATTACTATAAGCAATAAATTGGGGTGGTATCGTGTGCCACAAACAAGTGCCGAGCCAACATTCGAGCCGGGAGCCTGGGCAAACCTGAAAGATGATGCTGTTCAAAAGATTAGTTACAACGGAATTTTGGAATGCTGGCAACAAGGATGTGAGTTGTTGGGCGGAAAATTCAAGCCCGAAATTGTTTCTGTTCACGACCCCGATGAATATTTAATGGCTGCAAGCAACGATAAAGACCGGGAAAAACGCAAGGACGATATTTTAGGCGCTTATAAAGCTTTATTCGAACTAAAAGAAAAAGGCGAAGTAAAAGCGGTTGGAATTGGCTCAAAAGATTGGCTGGTAATAAAAGAATTGTGCCAGGAGGTGAAATTCGACTGGGTAATGTTTGCCAATAAATTCACCGTTTATCATCATCCAAAGGCAATTGTTGATTTTATGATTCAACTGGAAAAGGATGGGGTAGGCATTATCAACTCGGCAATATTTAACGCAGGTTTTTTAACCGGAGGAGAGTATTTCGATTACCGGCTTGTTGACCCGAAAAATCCTGAAGACCAGCATTTGTTTGCCTGGCGCGAAAAGTTTTTTGCCATTTGCCGGAAACACAATATTGCTCCCGGTGATGCCTGTTTCAAGTTTGCACTTTCGGCACCTCAGGTAGCTGCAGTTGCCTTAAATCCGAGTAAACCGCAGCGCATGGCACACAACAAAGCGCTTTTAGATCAGGAATTTCCTGAAGCATTTTGGGCTGAGCTAAAAAATGAACAAATTATAGACACAGAATATCCTTATTTATAAAATCGAGGCATATGATTATCGATACACATCATCATTTGTGGAACTATAATCCGGTTGAATTTGACTGGATTGATGATGAAATGGCAGCCATCAGAAAGTCATTTTTACCTGCCGATTTGCAAGCTACTCTGGTTAACACCGGAGTTGAAGGTGTAGTAACCGTGCAGGCACGCCAATCGCTGGAAGAAACCGACTGGCTTTTAAAGTTGGCTTCCGAAAACGACTTTATGAAAGGAGTTGTGGGCTGGGTGCCGTTGGCTGATGAAAATATTCAACAAATTTTAGAAGGGTGTAAAAGTAATCCATGGCTAAAAGGCGTCCGGCACGTTGTTCAGGGAGAACCTGATCCTGAATTTATTTTAGGGAAGGATTTTAATAAGGGAATTTCGTTGCTAAAAAACTATAACCTGGTTTACGATATTCTGATTTTTGAACAGCAACTTACCAATACCATACGTTTTGTTGATCAGCACCCCGGGCAGCAGTTTGTGGTCGATCATATTGCCAAACCAAAAATCAAAATAAACGAGCTGGCTCCCTGGGCAAAAAATATAAAGGAGCTGGCGAAGCGCGAGAATGTTTCATGTAAAATAAGCGGGATGGTTACCGAAGCCGACTATAAATTATGGACAGAAGAACAACTCAACCCATATTTCGAAACCGTGCTTGAGGCTTTTGGGCCTTCGCGTTTGCTATTTGGTTCCGACTGGCCGGTGTGTTTGGTGGCAACGAACTATTCCAACTGGCTGGATATCGTTAAAAAAACGATTTCGAAGTTTACGAAAGAAGAACAGGATTTGATCTTGTATAAAAATGCACAAAGAATTTACAACATTTAATTTCAGTAAAAACAGATGAGAGCAATAGAAATAATAACTCCCGGAGAGGTAAAGATTGTAGAACGCGAAATACCGCAGATGGGCAAAGGAGATGTTCTTCTTAAAATTAAATATGTGGGATTTTGCGGCTCCGATTTAAGTACCTATCTCGGGAAAAATCCAATGGTACAGTATCCGCGTATTCCGGGGCACGAAATATCGGCGGTTATTGAAAAAACCGGAGATGAAGTGCCCGAAGGTTTTCAGAAAGGACAAAATGTTACGGTAGTTCCTTACACCAATTGCGGACAATGCACTTCGTGTAAACAAAAACGTTTTAATGCCTGCCGTTATAACGAAACACTGGGCGTTCAGCGCGATGGTGCAATGGCCGAATTTATTGCTGTGCCGTGGCAAAAAGTGTTAAAAGATGAGGCTTTAACGGAATTGCAGTTGGCATTGGTAGAGCCGCTAACCGTTGGATTTCATGCTATCGATAATGGAAAAGTGACGGATATTGATACCGTGCTTGTTTTTGGTTGCGGAATGATTGGAAGTGGAGCAATTGTACGTGCCAAATTGCGCGGAGCTACAGTTATTGCTGTTGATATTGACGATGTGAAACTTAAGATAGCCGGGCAACTGGGAGCCGATTTCATTATTAATTCGAAAGAAAACGATTTACACCAGGAGTTGCAGGAAATTACAAACGGAGAGGGGCCAAATGTAGTAATTGAAGCAGCCGGAAATCCGGTTACATACCGCGCAGCAATTGACGAAGTTGCTTTTGCAGGCCGCGTAGTTTGTATTGGTTATGCCGGTACCGAGGTAGCGTTTTCTACCAAACTTTGGGTGCAGAAAGAACTGGAAATTATGGGGTCGCGTAATGCAAATCCATCCGATTTTGAAGCCGTAATAAACTACCTGAAAAGCAGTCGGGTTGATGAAAGGATTTTGATTTCAAAAACAGTAAGCCCTGAAGAAGCGCCGGCGGCAATGAAAGAATGGGCTGAAGCTCCCGGGAAAATTATGAAGATACTGGTTCAGTTTTAAATGAATACCCTTAGTCCTTTTATTTGCAGCTGTTGTTTCGGTAATTGTTTGGCGACTGCCCTTTAATTTTTTTGAAAGTGCGGTTGAAGTGGGGGACATCGTTAAACCCAGCGGCGAAACAAATATCGGAAATCGGTATGTTTGTTTCGCGCAACATCATACACGAACAATCTACACGGTACTCGTTCAGGTCGGTAAAAAAAAGTTTTGCCTTTTTCGCGTTTGTAAAATGAACAAAACGACGAGCGGTTCATTCCAATGTATTGCGCTACTTCGTCCAACGAAATACTGCGTTGGTAATTCGTGATCATGGCCCTTTTATATCTGGTCCCTTTTATACTTATGATTTCGGGATTTGTATCGTCAATACCTCTGGTACTGATATGCTGGATTTTAATGGGACTGGGAATGTCGGGACTGGGAATGGTGACGATGCACGATGCCAATCATGGTTCTTTTTCCAAAAATCAAAAGGAGAACCGGTTTTTTGGCAATTCGTTATACCTGCTCGGTGGATTTCCGTCCAACTGACGCTATCAGCACAACACACTGCACCATGGTTTTACCAACATTGAAGGACATGACGAAGATATTGCACCTCCCGGAGTTTTTAAGATTTTCGCCTCACCGTCCCTTAAAAAAGATGCATCGTTATCAGCATATTTATGCCTGGTTCTTTTACTGCCTGATGACCATTTCGTGGATTATTGCAAAAGATTTTAAACGATTAAAAAAGTACAAAGAGATGGGCGCAAAATTAGGTGGAAAACGAAAATATAACCGATTGCTGGTTGATGTAATCATCTCAAAAGTTCTTTATTACGGAATATTTCTTATACTTCCATTATTTACAATTCCTGTTTCTTGGTACTGGATTGTTGGCGGATTTTTGCTGATGCATTTTACCAGCGGACTGGTGTTAAGTACTATTTTCCAGACTGCCCATGTTGTTCCTACTTCGGAATATCCTGTTCCCGATGAGGAAGGTGAACTTAGCAATAACTAGACGATACATCAGTTGTACACTACATGCGATTATTCACCTAAAAGCAGTATCTTTTCATGGTTGGTCGGGGGCCTGAATTACCCGGTGGAACATCATTTGTTTCCATACATCAGCCATGTATACTACAAAGATATTTCGAAAATTGTGCAGGCGAAAGCCAAAGAATACAACCTTCCGTATCACGTAAACAAAAGTTTTGCACAGGCGGTATGGCAACACATTAAAATGCTTAAGATGCTTGGGGAGTACAGTAGCTCAGTTAAACGAGCTGCCCAGCTTTCTAAAAGCCATAAAGTTGTGGCAGTTTAAACCAATAAACCCGATTAATATCAGTAAATTTAGAAGATGGAATATGGCAATATTAAAGGTTGATAACAAATTTTGGAATACAAGATTACATGGGCTACTACTACTGAAACAAAATAAATTAGTTGAAACTCTACATCAAAAATATGGTTTGCATACGCTGCCAGATGGTAGTTAAAGCCGAATTGGAAAAAATTGGGCTACCATATACTTATGTGAAAATAGGCGAAGCTGACATTATAGGAAATGTGGAGAGTGAACAGCTAAAGCAATTGGGCCTGGCATTAAAAAAATCAGGGCTGATTTTAATGGATGATAAAAAAAGCATCCTGGTAGAGAAAGTAAAAAGCGCAATTATCGAGTTAGTGCATTACACCGAGGAACAGATTAAAGTCAACCTTTCTGATTACCTGAGCGAAAAACTTAATTACGATTACACTTACCTTGCCAATCTTTTTTCGGAAGTTAAAGGCATTACCATCGAAAAATTTTATCTGACCCATAAGATTGAAAAGGTGAAAGAACTTATTGTTTATGATGAACTAAATCTTACTGAAATAGCTTATAAAATGCATTACAGCAGCGTAGCTCACCTGTCAAATCAATTCAAAAAATTTACAGGACTAACGCCTTCTCACTTTAAGAAATTAAAAAACAAAAGACGTGATACTCTGGAAGACGTTTGAATAATTTTCGATACAGGTAAAATTTTGTAACAAAGGAAATTAATTTGAAAGGGTGCTCATGAATAACAAAGAGAAATATTATTTGCAGGAAATTTTTGAAAAATTTATTCAGCCTCATTTTTCAATCACCGATTTCATCATTTTTTTTGAATGGGATCATATCTCCAGAAAATATTGTTTTGTAGTAACACCTATTCGAAACAAAAACAAATTCATTAATTTTTATTTACATAAACATGAAAAGATTGATGATTTTGAGATGATTGCTATTTACACCAGTGTTGGAGAATTCAATTCTCAGAATACACAAAAACTACTCTTTTTATTAGCTCATGACGATTTACAACGGTTTAACCGGTTTTATCAGGAGTTTATTGATGATTTGAATGAAAAGAGCGTTAAAGAATCTCCTATTGATTTTTATATTCCTTTTTTGTTGAACCTGAAAAAAAAGAATAAAATATAGCCATATTCCTGAGGTGATTCAGGTGCAGGTTTCTGAACTTTTGTGTCTGGAGTTGTTGTTCAGTAATAGAAATTCTGAAAAGCTGATTATCAGATCTTTATTTTTCCGTCTTCAAAATAATTGGGTACTTATCTTTTCATCTTTAAGAACCTGGAACGGGTGACTGGATGTAAAATAAATGTGTGAATGATGTAACTTAAAATATGAATAGTATAACAGCTTACTGTTTGCCTTAAGGTACCTTTAACACATGCAGGATACAGAGATCGGAAAATCGAAAAAACATATTTTAATTGAGCTTATTGATTACAGTTCTAATTCCGTTACAAGTAAAATCATTATTGGGAAAACAACGGGAAGTGTAAGTATTTTGGCATTTGATAGCAAAAAGATACTTCCTGAGACTGTTTCTGCATTTGACATGTTTGTCCAAATCATAGAGGGAGATGCCGAGATACTAATCGATAAACATTCCATCCTGTTAAATACTGGGGAAATAATTATTGTACCTGCTCATACCTCTTACATTATTAAAGCAAACAAAAAATTCAAAATGATTTCGACTGTAATTAAAAGCGGGTATGAAGAAAACACGCTATGATAATATTTCAAAAAAAACAATATGGTAAAAGCTAAAGAAGGAAAAGAGAGGAAAAACACTAAAAAGGTGGCCGTAAAAAGCCTGAAAGAAAAAAGAGCTGAAAAGGCTGCAAAAAAAGCAGGAAAAAGAGCTTCAGGAGTAGTTTAGTTACTCCGTTATAAGCACTTCCAGTCAGAGATGATGGAAATAGAAAAAATCGTTTGTAATGGAAAACAAATATAAAGAGGGCGAGATAGTATACGCCCAAATAGATCCGGGACTAAAGCTGGTAATCCGGCGTTATGTCGATCGAATTTATTATTGCAAAATTCAAGATGAGCCAAATCGAAAAGAGTTGGTGTATTTTGAACGGGAGATTCTGCCATTTATAAATAATACTGAAGTACATACATAAATGAAAATAGCATACATAGCCACTTATCCACCGCGGGAATGCGGAATTGGAACGTTTACCAATAATTTGTTCAAATCGATGTTGACCAACAAAGCTCCGGAAGAACAAAACCATGAAGGTTTTGTGGTTGCATTAAATGATAACGATCTCACCTATAAATATCCTGAAGAAGTAAAAGCCATCATCAGGCAAGACCATCAGGAAGATTATTTGGAAGCCGTAAAGTATATTAATCTGAGTGGTGCAGACGTTTGCATCCTCCAGCACGAATTTGGAATATTTGGCGGCCAAAATGGGGTTTATATTCTGCCCCTGCTTCATCGGCTGGAGATTCCTCTCATTGTAACGCTTCATACCATTCTCAAAGCACCTTCGTACAACGAAAAAGCGGTTTTGAAGGAAATCTGCAAAATGGCGCATAAAATTGTGGTAATGAGTCACAAAGCTGTTGATTTTCTGGTCGGTATTTACGAGGTGCCCAAAGAAAAAATTGCACTGATTGAACATGGTGTTCCCGACATTCATTTTAGTTCTGAAAAATCGAAAAAAGAGTTTAAACTTGAAAACAGGAAAGTACTGCTTACCTTCGGTTTTATTGGGCGCAGCAAGGGCGTCGAAACAGTAATTAACGCATTGCCGGAAGTGGTTAAAAAGCACCCGGAAATTATTTATATCGTTTTAGGGAAAACCCATCCGAATGTACTTCGGCATTCCGGAGAAGAATACCGGATTTTCCTGCTTCGCCAGGTGAAAAAACTTCAGCTTGAAAATCATGTAACATTCCTGAATGAATTTATTGATGAACGAGAACTGTTCAAGTATTTATATGCCTGCGACATTTACATCACTCCTTATTTGAATGAAGCCCAGATTACCAGTGGAACACTTTCGTATGCTGTGGGAGTAGGTGCAGCTGTTCTGTCAACACCATACTGGCATGCTGCTGAAATGTTGGCGAATGGAAAAGGTAGGTTATTCGATTTTAATGATTCGGATGGCCTTGCGGAAATGTTAACGGAACTTCTCGAAAATCCGAAAGAACTCAGTGAATTAAAAAATAAAGCCGGTGAATATGGGAAGAAAATTACCTGGCCAAAAACCGGCGAAAGGTATGTAGCACTTGCAGAAGAAGTAATGAAGGATGGGCATTCGGTTACTATTCAAAAAGAAACAGAACCCGATTTACTCATTCTTCCCCCATTCTCGCTCGCTCATATCAATCGCCTGACCGATGACACCGGTATTATTCAGCATGCCAAGTTTGGCATTCCCAATTTAAAAGAAGGTTATTGTCTGGATGATAACTCGCGCGCTTTATTGATGGTTTTAATGGCTTACAAACAAATGAAAAATATGCGGGCATTGGAATTATCGCCCATTTATTTAAGCTACATCCATTATATGCAAAACGCAAACGGGACTTTCCGAAATTTTTTAAGTTTTAACCGGAATTTCTTGGACGAAACCGGCTCAGAAGATTCATTTGGCAGAACAATCTGGGCGCTGGGATACTTACTGGGAAATGCTCCCAATGATGCGTACTACCAAACCGGCAAACTGGTATTTTTTAATGCATCAGCCAATTTTGAAAAATTGCAATCCATCCGTGGCATTGCCAATACAATGATCGGAATTAGTTATTACCTGAAAAGTAATCCGTCAGACGATTCCATGACCGAAAGATTGAGAAATCTCGCAAATGTGTTAATCAGGCATTATAAAGAAAACCAGACTGAAGATTGGAACTGGTTTGAAGCTTTACTGGCTTATGATAACGGCATTTTGCCCTTGTCGCTTTTACATGCTGCTCCGATACTGAATGATCCTAATATTACAGAAATAGCCATTGAATCGATGAACTTCCTGACCAGTCATACGCTTAAGGATAACTACTTGTCGATTATTGGAAATGAAAAGTGGTACAAAAAAGAAGGGGAACGTTCTGTTTTTGCCCAGCAGCCTATTGATGCAATGGCGATGGTATTAATGTACCATCAGGCATATTTTGTTACAAAAGACAAAGATTATCTCAATAAACTTTACACTTCGTTTTTATGGTTTTTGGGTGAAAATGATTTGCGAATGAGTTTGTATGATTTTGAAACGAAAGGTTGTTGCGATGGTTTTGAAAGTTATGGGGTAAACCGGAACCAAGGGGCAGAAAGTTCACTGGCTTATTTAATCTCGCATTTAACGGTTTTGCAGGCTTATGAAGAATTTCACCGTTCGGATTTAAAACTGGTATAAAAAAATCCCGCGTTACGCGGGACTAAATTTAAAATGCGAATATATTTTAAGCTATGATCGTTTAACATTAACGGCATTTAAACCTTTTTTCCCTTCTTCCAAATCAAAAGATACTTTATCATTTTCCTGGATATTTTCTTTCAATCCTGAAGAGTTTACATAGTATTCTTTTGATGAATCGTCATCTTTAATGAATCCAAATCCTTTTAGATTATTGTAAAATTTTACTGTTCCTTTGTTCATTGTTTTAATTATTATATGTATGCGTGTTTTGCATATTTTTTATCGTTTGACTTCCCCTACGTAACAAATTTTAGAGCGATTCAATTTCATTAACAAGCTCAAGTTTCGTTTTACCTACTTTCGTAGAAATAATTTCTAACATATTATCTCTCGATATATGTCCCCAATTTACATCTACCTCAGTTAATTCAGGATATTTATTTCTAAGCTTATCCTTTATTATTCGCCATCCATTCATATCAAATTTTGCATCCATCTTTTATAAATTCTTTTTCGATAATTTTTTAGAATAAAAAATTCGAAGCAGTATTATAATTGCGGCTATTGGGATAAGTAAATGAATAATTCGCGGAGGGGAATTAAAACCATAAACCATGACGCTCCATAAAATCAGAAGTAATGCTGCTATAATATATGTTAAATATTTCATGACATTAAAATTTTGAAATCCTTTTACAGATAATATTTACATAAATATACAGGAAACGGCTCTAAAAAGTATTACACAATTAAGAACAAGAGTTACATGATTCACACATTATGAGGGTATTTTGGGGATGATAACCAGGGAAATTTAACGGGCCTGTTTATTGCGCCTGGTTACTTTGTTTTTTTAATTCGTTCAGCAGTTCTTTTAGGTTTACAGTTGCATAGGTAGATGCATAATCTGACATTGCGTAAGGGATTATCAAATCGTCATTATGAATCATCGAACCGCAGGAGTATACCACATTCGGAACATATCCTTCCCTTTCATTCGCATTGGGCATTAAAAGTGGTGATTTTAATCTGCCAAGCTCTTTCTCCGGATTTTGAAGATCAAGTAACGAGGCTCCCAAAGCATACTCACGCATTGGCCCCACGCCATGGGTAATTACCAACCAGCCTTCGGGTGTTTCAACGGGTGAGCCGCAATTCCCAATTTGAACAAATTCCCACGGAAATTTAGGTTGTTGTAATAATGTGGCTTTACGCCAGATTGAAATATTATCTGAGAAAGCAATGTAATTGTTATAGCCGTCTAACCTGCAAAGCATGGCATATTTCCCGTTTACTTTACGTGGGAAAAGTGCCATTCCCTTGTTTTGTGCAATTTCGCCATGAAAAGGCATTATCCTAAAATGATAAAAATCTTTGGTTTCAAGCATTTTAGGTAGTACGGTAGCACCGTCGTAAGCCGTGTAAGTTGCATAATATACAGACGACCCATCGTCGTCAGTAAACCTAACAAAACGGGCATCTTCAATTCCATTTCTTTCATTAACCGACACCGGAAAGATGACACGCTCCGAAATATTGGTATCCAGTGAAAATTCAAGTTCATAATGCGACGAAGCGAGCCAGGTTATCTGGTTGTATAAAATATCTTTTTCCCCGGTAAGGTGCACTGATTTTCGGGCTTCCTTTATACAATCTCTTAGTTCGCCATAGGTAAATTTATCGTTTAACTTGTCCAAGATCAATCCCGAAGGAATTAAGGCATGGATGTCCTTCATTTCATTTAGTTTGGAACGAAATGATTTTTTATCATACACATGCCGTCGGATGTGTTCTGCTTCTTCCAACATCTTTCCAACAGGTTCGAGCCATAAATTGTTGTTTTTATCCATCACCCCTGTTCTGAAAACAATGGATGAAATATGTCCTTCGCCGGTAGCCCTGAAACTCAGAATGACTCTTTTTTCTTCCATTCCGGTTTCCGACTGGTCGGGATGTTCTACAATTGAAGGATTAAAAAACGCAGCTGCCTCGATGGAATATTCCATCGTAAAATAGGACCCAATAAGTATTTTTAGTGAAAGCTCAAGTGAATCAGGTTCAATTTCCAGCTGTTTTAAAAGATGAGCAACCCTGTTAAAATGCTTTTCAAAGATTTTAGAGATATTCCGATGCCGCAGTGAGTAGTCTCTAAGTACCGCACTTAGGGTTTCTGATGCCAGATTCCCGGACATCTCAAGTACCGAGCGGATAGTACTTATTGCTCTTTCGTCTCCGGTGTATAGAAACCTTGCGATTTTTCTGGAGGCATCGGGGTAAAATTTAGTGTCCTTTCTGTTTACTGTTACCTGCATCTATTTATTGTATTTGAACTTTTCTAAAGGTAATGGATATAATGAAACAACTACAGATATGATGAAAGTGAATTTGTCCCGTTTATAAAAAGGAGCTTATTTTTAAGATTGAGAATGGGGTAGTGGTGTTTTGTGAGGTAATTCAGAATGAATTAGCATTTTAATCAGATTGTTTCAACCGATACCAAAATAAAAAAGGAGCTAAACTTTCGTTTAACTCCTTAATTTTCAGTGGTCGGGATACCAGGATTCGAACCTGGTCCCATTAATGCCTTTATATCAGTGGATTACTGAGGTCGTATTTTTACGGGTCACCGTTTAGTTCACATTTAAAGAACTTTTCTTTTTTGAATCTAAAATAGCAAAATTAGAAGAGAAAATCAACGTGTTCTCGATTTAGGAATCTGTAATTTTTAATAATAATAATATTTATGAGAGTCCGTATATGTCTCCAAAATTTAATCTCAGCCTCTAAATATTTTTTCAGTTTGTCTTTAAACAGTATCAATGGAGTTATGTCATCGCATAGTAAATAATTCATTAAGTATTTAAACTTAATGAGTGGTAAATCTGGAAATAAAGTGCTTAAAACAACTTAATTCGAGTATTAATCGTGATGAAAATGAAATTGTTGACATGTGTTAAAAGTCACGTTGTTAGGTTGTTGAGTGGTTGAATGAAAATTAATTATACTAAAGTTAGTCCTATTAATCGAATATTAATTTAAATGTTAACATGCCACTTTTTACTTAGCGACATCAAAAAATAAATCGCCTATGGAATGAATAGAAAGTAAGAACTGAAAAATGATTTTAAAAAAATGAAATTGAGTCAAATCTATTAATTGTATTGAAGTAAACTATGAAAAAAACTTTAAAAAGAATCTGTCATTCGACTTGTGTTGGACCAGGTCGCTTTGCATTATTGCTAATTTTACTATTTGGAGTAATGACAGCCTCCGCAGAAAATTTAGCGGGCAAAGAATCGAACCTAGCTGATCAATCTACACAAGTTACCGGAACTGTTGTTGATGAATCTGACAACCCAATTCCTGGAGTAACGGTAGTGGTTAAAGGTACTACTATTGGTACAGTAACTAACGAAGTTGGTGTTTATACACTAACAAATGTCCCAACTGATGCAACCTTGTCGTTTTCTTTTGTAGGAATGAAAGCACAAGAGATTGCAGTTGGAAATCAATCGCAAATAAATGTAAAAATGCAGCTTGATGCCATTGGCCTCGAAGAGGTGGTTGCAGTGGGTTATAGCACGCAGAAAAAGGCGACACTTACCGGTGCCGTGTCTACCGTAAAGGGTGAAGACATGATCCGTACGAAAAACGAAAACGTTGTAAACATGCTTACCGGTAAATTATCGGGTGTTCGCGTTTCGCAAAAAAGTAGTGCACCAGGTGCTTACGATACACGAATTGATATTCGTGGTATGAGTGATGATGATTCAGGTCCTCTTTTTGTTGTTGATGGTATTCCTCGTGACCAGGGATATTTTTCACGAATGAGTGCAGAAGAGATCGAAAGTATATCGGTATTGAAAGACGGTACTGCAGCGATTTACGGTTTACGTGCTGCTAATGGTGTTATTCTTATTACCACAAAAAGTGGTACAGCACAGGGTGGTAAAGTTGATATTACTTTTAACACAAGTAGTTCAATGCAGCAGTTCTTATATGTGCCAGAGGGTGTCGGTGCCGTAGACTACATGACTTTGAGAAACGAACAGAACTGGCAGGATTTTGGTAAAAACTACCTGGTACGTCAGAATCCGATGTTTGCGGACGAAGCTTTCGAGCCATACCTTAACGGAACCAAACAGTCGTACAACTGGATGGATCAGGTATTCAGAAAAACGACTCCTCAGTATCAAAACAGTTTAAGTGTAAACGGTGGTAGCGAAAAACTGCGTTATTACTTTACTCTTGGATATTCAAAACAAGAAGGTTCGTACAAAAGTGGCGATTACGAATCAGAACGCTGGAACATGCGTACCAATATCGATGCACAGATAACAGAAAGATTAAAAGCAAGAGTTTCGTTGGGAGGAATTATGGTTAATACCACTCAACCTAATGGGACAGGTTGGACAACTTACAAACTTTCGTGGCTGGTTCGTCCGGATGCTGCTTTTTATGCTAATGACAATCCTGAATATCCTAACGGCGATACACAATATTTGAATGAAGGTGCAAACATGATCGTTCAAACTGATGCCGATTATGTTGGTTACAACTTAAACAGAGACCGTCGTTTCAACGGAACTTTATCGCTTGAATACGATATTCCCGGAGTAGAAGGTTTATCTGCAAAAGCATCATACGATTATGCTGCCAGTATACCGGACTATAAAAACTACAAACGTGCATATTCTTTGTACCGTTACAACCCGGACGATGATACCTATTCTCCAATTCAGCGAAACACTCCATCTGATGTTGCTAGAGGTGTAAATTTCAACTTCGACACCAACATGCAGTTGGGTTTATTCTATAATCATTCATTTGGTGAGCATAATTTTAATAACTTCCTTATTTACGAAGAAAGTTACAGTAGTTGGGATAGCTTTAGAGCTTATCGCGAGCTAATGGTTGAATCGGAGTACCTGTTTGCCGGAGAAGATAAAAACCAGAGCGCTACTGGTGGTGGTGTAGGCGACCGTGCCAATAAATCTTTAGTTGGTCAGTTGGATTACAACTATTCAGGAAAATATATGTTTGCATTCAAATTCCGTTACGATGGATCTTCTCGTTTCCCTGAGGGAAGTCGTTTTGGTTTCTTCCCAACGGTTTCGGCAGCATGGCGTTTAAGCGAAGAAAGTTTCATTCAAGACAATGTAGCTTTCCTTAGCAATTTGAAATTGAGAGCTTCATACGGTGAGATGGGAGACGACAGTTCTGCTGGCACTTATCCTCCTACAACTGGTTATAACCTTGATGGTAACGAAAAAGGATGGTTTTATGATGGTACGTTAACCGGTGGTGTTTCTGCTGCCAGTATTCCCAACCCGGATTTAACCTGGTATCGCATTAAATCATACAACTTAGGTTTTGATTTTGGAGTGTTGCAAAACAAATTAAGCGGTACATTCGATGTATTTAAAAGAGACCGTTCAGGCTTATTGGCAACCAGTGCTTCTGTTATTCCGGGTACAGTTGGTGCAAGCTTACCTCAGGAAAACCTGAACAGCGACCGTAACTTCGGTTATGAGATTACTTTGGATTATCAAAACAGCTACAGAGATCTTAACTATTATGTAAGAGGTCAAATCTCGGCTACAAAACATAAAAGAACTGAATGGCTTGAAACTCCTGCCAATAATTCATATGATAAGTGGAGAAACCGCAGCAGCGGCCGTTATAGCAATATCTGGTGGGGACAAGAATCAGGTGGTATGTTTACCAATATCGAAGATATCCGCAATTTCGAACTTCCAATGGGACAGAATTCTTTACCAGGAGACTGGTGGTTGGTTGACTGGAACGAGGACGGCGTTATTAACAACCTTGATGAACATCCAATCGCTTCTTATGGTTTGCCAGCTTTCAACTACGGTATTTCTTTGGGAGCTTCATGGAGAGGTTTCGATTTGGCACTGGATTTCCAGGGAGCGCACGAAGTTTATGTACAGTATGGCGAAGTGCTTGTAGAGGCCTTGCCTTTCGGTGGACAAAATACATTGACCTGGTTTATGGACAGATGGCATCCAGTTGATCCAAGTGCTGATTATTTCAGCCCGACAACAGAATGGGTACCTGGTTACTATCCGGTAACTGGTCATGATGGTCGCAGATCAGGAACAAATGGTGTTCAGGATGCATCTTATTTACGTTTAAAAACAGCCGAAATTGGATATACCCTGCCAGATCGTCTGGTATCGAAAGTTGGTATGAAAAATTTAAGAGTTTACGTGAGCGGATATAACCTGTTGACTTTTACCGGTCTGGAAAATGTAGATCCAGAGCGTCCGGGTGCATCTGGTGGTGCTTCTACCAATTATATCGACTTCTATAATTATCCTGTAAACAGAACATTTACAATTGGTGCTAGCGTTAAATTCTAAAAAAATTACAATTATGAAAAAGAAACTTTTAATATATATCGCTCTGTTAGGAGTTGTTCTGTTCTCATGCCAGGAATTGAGCCTGGAGCCTAAAGGAATGTTAGGGGAGCCGGAACTTTTTGGTAACGAGTACGGTGTAAAGAAATACTTTGCAGGTTTATACAACTATCTGCCCATTGAAGATTTCCTTTACTACGGAACAAACTCGAATAATGCTTACCGCCCAGACAACTACTGGGAACAAGGTAAAAACAGCCTGGGTAATATGAGTGGCGAGTTTTTTAATTCGTGGGTAGGTGTTGATAACGATGGTTTTGCCTACTGGCCATACGACCGTATTCGTGATGTAAACACTTTTATCGAAAATTTCCCGACGTATCAGGAAAAATATACTGATATTGATTACAACAAATTAATGGGTGAAGCACATTTCTTACGTGCGTTCTTCTATTTTGGTTTGGCAAAACGTTATGGTGGTGTACCTCTTGTGAGAGAGGTTCAGAACCCGCTTGCTGATGCTGATTCATTAAAAGTATCTCGTGCAACAGAATACGAGACCTGGAAATTTATCTACAGCGATCTTTCATTTGCTATTGATAACATGACAGAAAGCACTGAATCTGGTCGTGCCAATAAGTATGCTGCAGCTGCATTACTTTCGCGTGCTATGCTTTATGCAGGTTCAAATGCGAAATATTCTCAGTACCTGGGTTTCGAGAACGAAGCGGCAACACAGGCAGGTTTGGCAGGAATGGATCCTTCAGTAGCTAACGAATTTTTCCAATATTGCGTTGATGCTGGAAAAGTACTGGAAGAAGGTCCTTATTCATTGTATACTGCCGGTTACCCAGATAAGGCAACCAACTTTGCGAAACTGTTTTTAGATCCTAATTCATCTGAAAGTATTTTGATTAAAGATTACGATCAAACTGTTCCTGGCAATACGCGTTTGCGTCATAGTTACGATGCATTAATGTCGCCACAACCAGATATGTCTTCGTTTGTTGGTGCAGAAAGTTATCCACCACTGGATTTTATGGAACTGTATGAAATGCCGGCATATACTAATCCTGACGGAACTCCGGTTCGTTTTGACAGCCGTAGCGATATTAGCAACGGAATGGAACCACGTATGAGAGGTACAATGTATTTCGACGGTGATGAGTTACGCGGAAAAACTTTTGGAATGCAAAAAGGTATCTACAGAACATTCGACGGACTTGCAGAAGATATTCAGAGAGGTAGTAATGCTGCACCAATCAACAGCGATGGTAACCGTATTTTAGGTGGACGTGGCTGGACTACAGAAATCGATGGCGTTACTTACAATATTACCGGACCTCATGGACATTTTGATGATCAAGGTGGAGAGAACAACGGTTGGGGTGCTGCTTTCGTTCGCAAATATGTGAATCCGGATATGGCTACTAGTGATGTTCGTGAATACCGCAGTGGTCAGCATTGGGTAGTATTCCGTTTAGGAGAAGTGTACCTGAACACTGCCGAGGCGCTTTACGAATTGGGTAAAAGAACTGAAGCGTTCGATTATATTGAAATGATTCGCGAGCGTGCAGGTTGCCAGGAAGTACGTCCCGTAATTGATATGACAATGACAAACATTGGTAGCATCAATGAAGCTAATTATCCATATCAAATTGAAAAATCATTGCAATTCATTCGCGATGAACGTGAACGCGAGCTTTATGGCGAAAATCACTGGTGGTGGGATCTACGTCGGTGGAGAACTGCAGACCAGGTTTTGAACCAGTTTCGTCACAGAGTTCTAAGTTGTTATTTTGTAGCAGACGAAGGAAAATACATTTATCTGGATGAAGACAACCGTTGGAACAGAGAATGGACCGCTTCAAAGCAATGTTACTACGAACCAATTCCGTGGGGAGAAATTGGTAAGAACGAAAATCTGCTTCCTCAGAATCCACTTTACTAATTATAAACAATTGACACTAATATTATGAAAAAAATATTATATATAATTTTAGGAGTAATAATGGTTTCGGTTACTTCTTGTTTGGACATCGACAACTGGGATGAACCGGATGTAAGAGTCCATGGAAATATAATAGATTCGTACACCGGCGAGAATTTACTTTCATCGCAAGGCGAATGGGGAATCCGTATTTGGGAAAGAACCTGGACTGAATCTGTTCCTAACAACCAGAATTTAACTGTAAAACAGGATGGTTCGTATAACAACAGCAAATTGTTTGCCGGAACATACGATATGCTTCCTTATGGTGGTCCTTTCTGGCCTGTTGATACAACAAAAGCTATTGTTTTTGATGGAAATACAGAACAAGATTTTACAGTAACTCCATACTTACGTTTAACCGATTTCGAAGTTTCTTTGAACGGTTTAAAACTGATGTTGAAATGTAAGCTTAATGCGCCAGTTCGCGAAGGTTTACCAAACCTTGTTGAAATTAAACCTTTCTTAAGTCTTACTACTTTTTGCGGTGCAACAAATAACATCAACATTGGCGAGTATAACAATATGCGTAAGCAGATCAATAAATCTTGGGAAGAAGAAGTTGGTGATGCTGAAACAAGTGATGTATACCGTATTGGCCCAATGCCTGTAAAAGCTGGTTATACCTATTATGTTCGTTTGGGTGCTAACGTAAACGATGCTAACCGCAAATACAACTACACCGAGATTGTAAAAGTTGAAGTACCAGCTGATGCAGTAAATGATCCGAACGAAGTTCCTGCCAACTTCTTCAGCAATGCTCAGTGGCCATTTAGTCGTTCAGAGTGGGATGGCAACCGTTGGGGTAATTTATCTGGCGGATGGATCACCAACGAAGCAATGCGTACCCGTAGCGGTATGGGCGGATACGACGGTGGCTGGGAAGGCCCTGATAATGATAAGCAAAGTTTAGGTTTCGAACGTTGGGGTGAAGGTGAAACTCCAATTGAAAACGGTAAACTTTACCAAACGTTTGAACTTCCTGCAGGCGAATACAGATTTACAATGAGTTTGGCCGGAGAAAATCCAATTATCAGTAACAGTGGTGACGATCCAAGATATATTGTGGCCGCTCTTGGTGAAACCCTTCCTGATATAGAGGATCTTTCTTCAGCATTGGCTTCTACAAATTTCGCGGGTCTTGGAAACGATGGAAATGCAAGTGTTGAATTTTCAGTGGCCGAAAAGACTACGGTATCAGCCGGTTTTGTAGTTAATTTTACAGGTACTGAGCAAAACGTGAGACCTTCGTGGCTTAAATTGGAAAAAATAGACTAAAGGTAGTTTATAAAATGGTTGTTCTTCACTAAGGTGTTGAGCAGCCATTTTTCTAAAATTGTCATAGTTAGTTTTATACTCATACAAGTAAGGCATGTTTACCGTGCGGTTTCATGCTTTACTGTTTTTACGAATAAGCATTCTAAACTAATTTGCATCTTCTCAAAAGTAGCTTCACCTACTAACTTAAAAAGTACAAAGAAATTCCCGGGCATTTGACTTAATAACAGAAAGGGATTAAAGCTAATTCTTCATGAAGGTATGCTGTAACTTACAAATCAAAAACATGAACCAAATATCAGTCAATAAACCATTATTAATAACAACAATATTGTTATTACTCTTCTCTTCAGCCTTAACTGCGCAAAACTGGAGATTGGTTGATTCTAAATATCCTACCATCGACAATGTTGTTATTGCCTATTCTGTTGCCGATTTTGGTATCACCGGTGATGGTGTTACCGATGTTACCGTACAATTTCAAACCCTGCTAAACGAGTTGGGAGCTTTAGGAGGAGGAACTTTATTTGTTCCTGAAGGGAAATATGTAATTGAGGGAAACCTGCTTTTACCAAAGGGGATTACACTGCGAGGAGAATGGAAGAAACCCGAGAAAGGAGCACCTGTTGAAGGCACAATTTTAATGGCCTATGCCGGGAGAGGAGATGAAAATGCTACTCCGTTTATTACCATGGAACCATCATCAGCAGTGATGGATCTTGCCATATGGTACCCCGAACAAAGCCCGTCAGCTATTACTCCATATCCACCTTCAATTGAATTTGGAAAACCCAATTATTTTGGAAATGAAAACTGCAATGCAAAAAATATTACACTGGTCAACTCGTATGCCGGCGTCGTTTTTTCACGAAAAAATGGCGGTACATGCCCTACCATTAATGGCATTTACGGAACTCCTTTGTCAAGAGGTGTAGAAATTGATAATATTGTTGATGTTGGCCGCATCGAGTGGATCGACTTTTCGCCCGATTACTGGGCTGGATCCGGCTTACCTAATTCCCCATCGGTGGATGGAAGCCACAAAGCATGGATTTATGAAAACGGGACAGGTGTTGTTATGCGAAGAAACGACTGGTCGTACACCTGTTTTGTAAATGTAGAGGGCTACAATAAAGGATTTCATGCTGTGGAGTCTGTTACCAGTCCGGGAGCACAACCAAACGGGCATAATTATTCAATGACATTTACCAACTGTAAAACCGGTGTTGATATAAGCAGTGCCAACTCGGTTGGTTTAATGTTTACCGGCATTAAAACTGTGGATTGCGAAACTGGTATTGGTGTTGCGCAAACGGCATCGGGCGTTGTTCAGTTACACTCTTGTTCACTTGATGCAACTAAAAATGCCATTTCAATACACGAATCGTCAAGTACTCGTTTAATGGTGTTACAATCAGAAATAAACAGTGGTGCAGTTGATATTAAAGGAGGTACTTTTACGATTACCGACTGCGATTTAAATAACCCTGCACCTCAAATCAACCTAACGAAAAATACACGTGCCATTATAACAGGAAACCGCTTTGCACAGGAAGTGCAGATTGAAGAAAGTTCAATATTTAAAAGTATAATCGATCACACTCCGGTAAATATGAAACAACTACCGGAAATAATGGAGGTAAAACCCGAAACACACAAACCATCGCGACTTGAATTATATGTGGCTACCGAAGCTCCTTTTGATGCTGTTGCCGACGGAGTAACGGACAACACAGTAGCTATTCAGGCGGCTCTGGACCAGGCAGCTACTGATGGTGGTGGTATCGTTTTTCTTCCACCTGGTAAATATAAAGTTTTAGGAAATCTCGTAATTCCTTCTAATGTTGAACTCAAGGGTTCTGTAGATGTGAGCACTACACCAACCGGTCCGGGAAGTATACTGGAAGTTTATGCCGATCGGAATAATCCTGAAGGAGAGCCATTTCTAAAGCTCTCTGAAAACAGTGGTATTCGGGGAATCGTTTTCAATTACCCTGAACAGTTACTTTCTGATTTACCAAGTGTAGGAAAATATCCGTATTGTGTGCAGGCTACCGGAAGCGACACCTACATGATTAACATTGGTATGCGTGCAGTAAGCAAGGGAGTCGACCTTTTTACTTACCCATGCCACAATCATTATATCGATTATATCGCCGGTCATGCTTTTGATATCGGAATCCGTGTTGGCGGAGGTACTACGGATGGCCGCATTTATAATACCCAGTTTAATGTGATTGCTTATGGTGCCGGCGACGAATCTAAATACGGAAGCTGGCCAAACTCGGCCGGCGACAGTGGCCCTGCTTACGATTATGGCTTTGCCAATTTCACTTTTATGGTTTTAGGCGATTGCCAGAACCAGTTGTTGTACAACGATTTTCATTATGGCTCGCATAACGGAATGATATTAAGCGACATTGATGGAACCGGGCCGTCGGGATTGAGTATTGGAAGTGGTATTGATGGTGCCAGAAACGCACTAATTATTAATGCGGTGGGCAATAACGGATTTGATTTTGTAAACACACAAATCGTTTCCATTGGTGATCAGGATACAAAATATATAGAGACAGGGACAGGATACACCTCGGGAGTAGCATTATTTAATGCCGACTTCTGGGGTAATCCTTCAAACGGAATTCGACTGAATGGTGGAGAACTTACACTTCAGCAGGCAAATATTAACCAGCCCGGTCAACAACGTATGGCGCTAATTTCCGGCGGAACTTTAAATATTGAAGCCTCAAGTGTATTTCCGAATAATTCGCTACTGGCTTACGGTACCGAATCACAATTTTCCATTCATTCATCGGTGGTTGATCCGACCGGGATTGATACCACACAATGTGTTGTTTGGGAAAACAACCTGTATAATACACCGGCAATTTCGCTTGAATCGGCGCTTAGCAGAACTTCATGGACGGTTTCGGCATCAAATAACTCAGGTGTTGCTACACGTGCCATTGATGGTACTGCCTCAACACGCTGGGATACCAACGGATCGCAAACTCCGGGACAGTGGTTTACAATCAATTTCGGGAAACCGGAAAAAATTGAGCAAATTATTATGGATGTTGCTGCAAGCCCGGCAGACTCTCCGCAGAAATATGAATTTTATGTGTCAGATAACGGAACCGATTGGTACGGACCGGGTGCTGCAGGAGCCGGTGCTGATGTGATGACCATTGTGAGTTTTCCTTCTTCAACCGTGCAGTATGTAAGAATCAAACAAACCGGATCGAAAGGAAACTGGTGGTCGATTCACGAGGTTTACGCTTTTGGCGATGAAGATGCGATTAGTGTTAGCGGCATTGGTTTTAACAAACAACAGATTGGCTTGGCTATTGACAGTGTTTACGAAGCTCAGCCTGTTTTCTCTCCTGAAAGTGCCGCCAATAAAACGGTATTCTGGAAATCAAGTAATTCAAATATTGCAACTGTGGATACCACTGGTAATATAACCGGAATTTCGACGGGTACAGCCACAGTAACTGCGGTTAGTATGGACGGGATAAAAAAGGCAAGTCTTACTGTAGTTGTTAGTATTGATGGGGTGACTTCGATTGGCGAGATTACAAATGCTGATAGTAACGCTATAAAATTGTTTCCTAATCCGGTTTCGGAAAAGGTTACTTTAAGCTACCATACAAATAATACGGAAGAAGTTTTTGTAGAGCTATTTAGCCTAAACGGAATGGCTGTAAAATCAACATCATTTCACTCGCATCCGGGTGAAAACTTGTCATCTTTATCATTGGCCGAACTTACTCCGGGAGTATATTTTGTGCGGTTTCGAACAGGTGAAGGTAGACGGCTTAGAAAGCTTATAGTGCAATAGCAAGATTGTTAAAAAATGAAGCGAGTTAATAAAAATATAAGACCCGGTTGGACCAAGTTGAAACTTATGGTGATTCTGCTCGGCTGTGCTGTGGCAGCGAAAGCACAGAATCCATTTGTTGAGAGTATTTACACTGCCGATCCTTCAGCACATGTATGGTCAGACGGTCGGTTATACGTTTATCCCTCGCATGATATTGCGCCTCCACAAGGATGCGATTTGATGGATCAGTACCATGTTTTTTCAACCGATGATATGGTAAACTGGACAGATCATGGAGAAATTCTTCGGGCAGACGACGTTGACTGGGGAAGGGCAGAAGGTGGTTTTATGTGGGCACCCGATTGTGCTTTCAAGGACGGAACTTACTACTTTTATTTTCCGCATCCTTCAGGCAGTGGCGATCAATGGAACTCAACCTGGAAAATTGGCGTGGCCACAAGTTCTGAACCGGCAGCGAATTTCGAAGTTCAGGGCTATATCGAAGGCTTAAAATCGATGATCGATCCTTGTGTATTTGTCGATGACGACGGGCAGGCCTATTTATATTATGGCGGCGGAAACCTTTGCGAAGCCGGAAAGCTAAAAGACAATATGATGGAAATTGACGGGCAGATGCAGCAAATGCAGGGCCTCGTTGATTTTCATGAAGCAACTTGGGTGCACAAGTACAACGGGATGTATTATCTCTCGTATTCCGATAATAATAACGATGGAGGAAACCAACTGCGTTACGCGGTAAGTGATAGCCCGCTTGGTCCGTGGACCTACAGAGGCGTTTATATGAAGCCAACAGGCAGCCCGACTAACCATGGCTCGATAGTAGAATATAAAGGCCAGTGGTATGCTTTTTATCACAACAGCATTTTGTCGGGGCATCCATGGTTGCGATCCATTTGTGTCGATTCGCTTTTTTATAATCAAGACGGCACCATACAGGAGGTTACGCAAACGCGTGAACACGGAACCCCATATTTAGAACCAGCACATTCGATTCCTGGAACCATCGAAATGGAAGACTACGACCAGGGAGGCCAGGGGAAAGCATACAGTGACTCAGATACATCAAATAACGGAAATGACTATCGCGAAAATGAAGGTGTGGATGTGGAGATGAACAGTCCGGGAAACTACAATATTGGCTGGACCACTGGTGGCGAGTGGATAGAATACACGGTTGAGGTTACTGAATCAGCACTTTACAGTTTTGAGTTGCGAGCGGCTTCTCCCGATGGTAATGGAAAGTTTCATTTAAAAATTGATGAAGTAAATGTTTCCGGTTCTGTAGTTATTCCTTCAACAGGGGGCTGGCAAAACTATCAGTCATTTACCGTACCGGATATTCCGTTGAAAGAAGGAACGCATATTATTCAGTTTTTTGAAGAAACCGGAGGTTTCAATCTCGATAAAATGATTGTGACCAAAAGTGGCGTACTTTCTTCCGGGAAGAATATTGTAAACAGCGAAACGGATATTATGCTGTTCCCAAACCCTGCAAAAGGTTCGGTGTCGTTAAGGTTTCAGGGAATTTCTACTCAGGATCTTCATCTTGAAATTCGCAACATAAACGGTCAGCTGGTAAAGAGCTTTGAAAAACAGAACAGTAGCGAGGGAATTCAGTTGGACATCAGCGGAATCTCTGCCGGTACTTATTTTTTGGTTCTGAGATCGGATAGAAAACAGCTTTCAAAAAAACTTATGGTGTACGAATAACATTTGGAAAAAGTAATTCAAACAAAATAATTTAATCGGTATAAAATGATTGTAAGAAAATTAAAATTGCTAATTGCAAAAAGAAACATCTTGAGAAGTTTAATGCTGGGAACGCTACTTGTTGTTGGCATTTCGGCACAAGCGCAAAAAAATCCGTTTGTAACGCACATGTACACTGCCGATCCGTCGGCACACGTTTGGGAAGACGGACGTTTGTATGTTTATCCTTCGCACGATGTAGCTCCTCCACGCGGGTGTGATTTAATGGATCGTTACCATGTTTTTTCAACAGATGATATGGTAAACTGGGTAGATCATGGTGAGATATTAAGCTCTGAAGATGTGGATTGGGGACGCCCTGAAGGTGGTTTTATGTGGGCTCCTGATTGTGCTTATAAAGATGGAACTTACTATTACTATTTCCCTCACCCAAGCGGATCGGAATGGAATAATACCTGGAAAATAGGTGTGGCTACCAGTAAATACCCGGCAAAAGACTTTAAAGTTCAGGGATACATTAAAGGATTGAAATCGATGATTGACCCTTGTGTTTTCATTGATGATGATGGTGAGGTATATTTCTACTACGGTGGTGGCGGAAAATGTGAAGGTGGAAAACTGAAAGACAATATGATGGAAATTGACGGGGAAATGAAACCGATGGAAGGTTTGGAAGATTTTCATGAAGCTACCTGGGTACATAAGTACAATGGAGTTTACTATTTGTCTTATTCGGATAATCACGACGAAGGAAACGACACAGAAGGAGTAAAAGGCGATAACAGAATGCGTTATGCCACAAGTGATAATCCTCTGGGACCATGGAAATACCAGGGCATATACATGCAACCAACCGACTCCTACACCAATCACGGTTCAATTGTAGAATTTAAAGGACAGTGGTATACATTTTACCACAACAGTTCATTATCTGCTAAAAATGGTGAATTCAACGATTGGTTACGTTCTATCTGCGTAGATAAATTGTACTACAATGAGGATGGAACTATTAAAATGGTAAATCAAACCAACTAATTCGCATAGTTTTTTAATATCGGCAGTCTCCGTTTATCGGAGGCTTCGCCGGTATTTATGAACGACCTTTTTAACCTGAACGATAAACCTAAAACTTAATCTGAAATGCGCATAAATTAATATTCAGAATCAACTTGTTTGGTATTTATGCGAATTCCATCTTTTTATTAGGTCGATTGAAAAGCGATTATTTATTCAATTAGAAAAGTTAATTAAAAATCAGATAGATGGAAAAGATGAAATTAATCGTTAAATTATTGATTGTGTTACTAATTACAGTACGGCCTGTATTTAGTTTCGCAGCCACAGCCGATTTGCTTGCAGGTACGGCAAAAGTAAATATTACATCATCCTCTGAAATGCCTTTGCACGATTCGTTGTATGCAAGGGTGTTACTGCTTAAAACATCCGAACAGGAATTGGCCTTTATTGCTGTTGACCAGGGAATTTTTACGAGTGATAAACTCGTGCAGAAATGTAAAGAAAAACTGGGGATTTCACAGGTACTTATTTCTTCCTCGCATACGCATTCCAGTGGTGGTAGCGATAAAGAGTATATCGATTCACAAATTATAAAGGCGCTACAAGAAGCTGAAAAATCGATGTTTCCGGCCAGGATCTCGGCTGGAAGCAGAACATTCCCTCAACTGGGATTTAATCGCTTAATTGTTCGTGAAGATGGACATTCTCGCGAATCCTGGTTTTCCGATGAACATTATACTTCGGAAAATCCCGAACGTATACCTTTTGGCCCCGTTGATCCGGATGTTGGCGTTATAAAGGTGGAAGATTTAAATGGAACGCCACGGGCAATCTTAATGAATTATGCTATGCATTCGGATATTGTTTGCAGTAACTACGAAATATCTGCAGATTATCCGGGAGTAGCCTGTCGCAAGGTGGAAGAAGCTTTTGGCGACGATATGACCTGTCTTTTTGTTCAGGGAGCCGGTGGCGACATTGAATCGCTGATTATAAGCTCTCGCCGCAAGGGCCCGGATGATACCTTTAAATCGGATTACCGGACAATCGAGCGGGTTGGTGAATTACTGGCATGGGAAACAATTAAGCTTGCAAAAAGTATTGAAGCAGAAGCAGATATAAAACCATCCATCAGCCTGATGACCGATTCGCTTCATTTTAACGGGCGTTTTAAACACGATGCCGACTATGATATTCATATTTCCACTATTTTAATAAACAATAACATTGTGATTGCAACTTGCCCGGGCGAACCATTTATTCGGCTTCAACTCGATTTAAAACGGAAAATCAGGGAAGCCGGAGGAACACCATTTTTATTTGGCTATACCTGGTCTGAAGGAACCTGGCCAAACTATATTCCCGATATTTTATCGGCTGCCCGAGGCGGTTACGGTGCCGATCAAAGCTGGCCGGAACCCATTGCGGTTGGTGCCGGTGAGACGATTATGAACAAACATTTCGAGAATTACCTTCGGATTAATGGATTAATGCGAACCGATTACGGACCTGTTGGTTTTAAGGGAGGCTCGCAATGGAAAACTATAGAGATACCTTCACAGGAGAACTAATAACATCGTAAAAACTAGTGAAATGGTTAAGAATTCAGTATTTCTCATTTTTCTGATAATTGCATTTGTGGCTTGTAAACAAGAGCCTGAGTCGAAAATTATACAAGATATTAAAACGATATGCAATCCGCTGGATTTGAGTTACCGTTTTCAGTTGGACGAACCTTCGCGCAGGGAAGCGGCCGATCCAACAGTGGTATTGTTTCAGGACGAGTATTACCTGTTTGCTTCAAAATCGGGCGGATACTGGTATTCGTCAGATCTGGCAGACTGGACTTTTGTAAAAACCGATGAAATTCCAACCGAACAATATGCGCCAACAGCCCTGGTCATTAACGATACGATGTATTTTATGGCATCATCGAATTCTATTTTTAAAGCTACAGACTTAAAAGGAGGTAAATGGAAATTAGCGGCAGAACTTCCATTTGGTGTAACCGACCCGGCTCTTTTTCTCGACGATGACCAGCGGCTCTATTTTTATTGGGGATGTTCGGATAAAGAACCTATTTACGGCGTAGAACTGGATTATCGAAACAACTTTCAGCCTGTTGGCGATAGAGTTGAACTGATGCATGCCGATACCAAAAATCATGGATGGGAAGTTCCGGGAGATTATAACAATTTGCTTGACAATGCGCCATGGATTGAAGGTGCCTGGATGAATAAACACAATGGCAAATATTACCTGCAATATGCCGGGCCCGGTACACAGTTTAAAAGCTACTCTGATGGCGTATATACTTCGGATCATCCGCTGGGTCCGTTTACGCTGGCCGTAAATAATCCTTTTGCCTGTCATCCCGAAGGTTTTGCTACAGGTGCAGGGCACGGAAGTACTTTCGAAGACAAGTATGGAAATTTCTGGCACATTGGTACAGTTACCATTTCGCAAAAACACATGTTCGAGCGCCGCCTTGCACTTTATCCGGCTTTTTTTGATGAGCAGGGAGAATTGTATTCAGACACCCGGTTTGGCGATTATCCGATGACCGTTCTTTCTGAAAAAGTGAAAAGCAAAGATGAAATTTTCCCGGGTTGGATGTTGCTTTCGTACAACAAACCAGTTTCTGTGCTAACAGAAGTTGATAGTTGTCCGAAGGAAAATATTACCGATGAGGACATTAGAACCTACTGGTCTGCGCAAAGCGGATCAAACCAATGGGCGGTAATTGATCTGGAAACAGAAAGCGATGTGTATGCTGTTCAAATTAATTTTGCCGAGCACAACACCAATGTTTACGACCGGCAACCACATTTTCGTTACCGTTATTCTGTTGATGTTTCGTCGGATAACAAAAACTGGCAAACGATTATCGATCGTTCTGATAACGAAACCGATAACTCGCATCCTTATATTCAGCTAAAATCAAAAGTAAGCTGCCGGTATATGCGGATAACCAACTACGAAATACCAGCGGGTAATTTTGCGCTTTCAGGGTTTCGGGTTTTCGGTTTGGGGAACGGTGATAAACCTGCCTCAGTTTCTAACTTAAAGGTTGAGCGGCCTTCGGAAAACAGGCGTGTGGTCAATTTGAGTTGGGAAAAAACACCAGGTGCGGTTGGTTATCAAATTAGATATGGTGTAACAGAAAATAAGCTATATCAAAGCTATAAAGTATATAACGACACCGCTGTTACCATTAATAGCCTGAACGCAAACCGAATTTACTTTTTTGCGATAGAGGCTTTTAATGAAAATGGTGTAACTGAAACTTCATCAATTATAAAAGTTGACTAATTGATTCAAAAAAAACTATAACCAATGAAACGAGTCCCGAATTATCGGGACGAGTTCCATCTTATACCTTAGAAAACGAAAAATTTAAATAAGATGAAAAACCGAAATCTATTGTTACTGATAATTTTTGCTACTGTTTTATTGAGTTGTGGCAGCCAGACTGAACGAGAAGAATTATATTATTTTGATGGGAACGGGATATCTGAAGAAGTTTTAAGCAATTATCTTGATCGCTCGGTAACAATGGCATTTTATCTTGTACCCGAAAAGCCTGAAGGACGAAGACAATATCCTTATCATGAAGATGATGTGAGGATGATTAAAAATATTGGTGCGAAATTTATCGGACGTTCCATTTACCGGTGGGGAGGCGAAAGCCGCTTAAACGAACCTGACTTTTGGAAAACCGCACAAGCTTTAATCGATACCCTCCATAATTTCGATCCCGAGATCATATTTCAGGGCTGTTTATTCGAAATTGTAACGCAGGATGTTAATAGCGTTAAAATTCCGGACTGGGTATTCGAGGGATTTGATTTGCCGGTTGAAGAACGAAATTTTTCGTACGACAAAATGTTGAATAAAAGAGGTGTTATGGTTGATCACTGGCGCAAAGGCAGTAGTGTGCCGGATATAAGCAGGAAGGAAACACAACTATGGTTTTATTACCTGGCCGGTGCCTATATAAATTTGGGATGCGAAGCTTTTCATTTAGGACAGGTTGAGTTAATTGGTATGAACGATCAGAAACGAGTAGCCTGGCAGAGCCTGTTAATGAAGATACGAGCATACGCAAAAGGGCATGCCCGGCGAAACTGGGTGATTCTTGACGCACATGTACCCAAAGGAGATATGATTAAAGATGGAGTTAGTCTGATCGATTTTAATTCATTTCCGCTGCGTATTAAAGAAATTCCGGAAAAACCATACGAATGCAAACTGGAAGAGAACTACCTTGATGCGCTGTATAATAAAAGTAAAGGTTGTATTTCTCCCAGCGGCTGGTCATGCGATAGCCTGCCATATCTTGTTGAGTTTGATAATTACGGAAGAAATGGAGAACCAAATGTCGCTGATACGACTTCGCACTTCGTTTGGGGATGGGACGAAATTTCGTGGTTTGCTCAGCAAGATGAACCAAGCAGAAATGCCTGGCTGGAATATGCATACAACTGGATAAAAGACATCGACCCGAACGGCCACTTACAAATGCCGGTTAGCAGAATGTTATCTTGTCCAAACGAAACAGCAGGAAGCTACAGGGCCAATACAAAAAGTGAAGCCTGTCCGATTGGCTATTCACAGGAAGAAACAATAAAACGAATTTGGAACGGTAATTAAGTTTCAGGAATTCCGTTTTCTGCAAACTTTCATATCCGGGCTAAACTCTTTTTTGTTTTATATGTTAAATTAAAGGGGTGTATTAAAGCCAAAATGACCACAAGATTGCATCTGCCCGGTAGAATGTTTGTTTTGTTAGAAAACCAAGAGGAATATTGTATTATCTGGGTACAAACGTTTTAACGATTTGTACGTAGGATACAAGCCTCGGTTGATGTTTCAAAACTATTTATATAACTCGGAAAATTTGATCCATTTTAATACATTTGGGTCTCTTAAAGATGATAGATGTGAAATTATTAGTTTGTGTAAATGTTATTTTTCTTTTGTTAGCAACGAAAATATTTGCGCAAAATGAACTAAACTCAGGATTGTATTTTGCATCATCTGAGGTAGTGCAAGACCAGCGAACTTCCTTAAATCTTACGCCTGAAGAAGCTATAAAACTAGCCGATGGTTTTAAGCTGGATTTTGATATTCAGTTAAGGTTGGGTGACGGTTATTATGGTTATGTTTTCCGAATCTTCGCGAACTCAACTGAAAATTTCGATTTTATTGTAAATTATGCATCAGAAAACGAGAATCTTTCCCTGGTTTTCAAAGAAAAAATCTTGTGTTCTTTTCGTTGGGAGGATGTTCCTGATTTCGACTATAACAAATGGTTTCATGTTACTTTTCAGCTTAATTCGGAACAACAGGATGTTGAAATTGGCATAAATGGAATTTCCAAAAAGGCATCGATCGATTTTGATGAAGAAGACCGTTTTGATATTCTATTTGGAATATCAAAAGCTACGCCTTTTCAAAGTACCGATGTATGCCCGATGACTATAAAAAACATTCAGTTATACGATCGAAACGAAAAGATGGTCAGGAACTGGTTGTTATCAAAACATATCTTCAATGAAACCTACGATGAAATAGAAGGGGCTGTTGCGGTGGTCGATAATCCGAAATGGCTGATTGATGCACATTTATCGTGGGAAGAAGTTAACCATCTGAAGTTAAATGCATTTTACGGTGCAGTTAGCAACGAAAATACTGAGGAACTGTTTTTTGTTGATCAAGATTATATTCTTCGTTACAATCTGAATACAAGCGAGATAGATAGCATTCTTTACAAAGCAGGCAGCCCATACCGACAACTGAACGAGAAACATGTTGTTTACAATGCTTACACCAACGAAATATGGTCGTACAATCTGGATCAACCTGGAGTAAGCAAATTTAGTTTTTCAAGCCAGGAATGGTCGGATGATCCGGTACAGATGGCCGAATCTAACTTTGGGCATCATAATAAAATTATTTCGCCTGTAGATAGTTCGCTGGTGGCTATTTTGGGATATGGGTTATACCGTTACAACAGTACGGTTTTTAATTATGATCCTGTAAATAACTCATGGGAAAAGTTTGACAGAAGTAACCAGATTGAACCGCGTTACCTGGCTGCTACAGGATTACTTAATGATGATACTTTGTTGGTATTTGGTGGATATGGAAGTAAAACCGGACGGCAGGAATTAACTCCTGGGGCGTATAACGATTTGTATTCGCTCGATCTTCATACTTTACAGTTCAGTAAAATGATGGACTATGAAGTTCCTGAAATTCCTTTTGTACCTGCAGAATCCCTGATTATAGACGATGACTCTACCAGCTTTTACACCCTGGTTTTCGATAATTCAAAATACAGTTCGACAATAAAACTGGCAAAATTTGGTATTTATGAGTCGACTCAATTTATCTACCCTGATTCCATTGTGTTTGATTTTCAGGATACCGATTCGTGGTCGTACCTTTATTTGAATAAAAAATTACGAAAGTTATTTGCAGTTACTACAAATAAGTCGGATGTTAAAATCTATTCGATGGCTTATCCGCCGCTTGTACCAGATGATGTGTTTCAGAAAGTGAAAGCAAAAAGGCAAAAGTCGGCTGGAAAAAATGGTAGTCCAATGCTTTTGCTTGCATTGGCACTGAGTGTTATGATAATAGTTTTGGCATATTTTTACGATAAACGAAAACGTAAAGTTGTTGTAAATGATGAGGGGAATTCAGAACCCGTTTCCTACGAAAAACAAATGTACCGGAAGCCAGAAAAGGTTAAAAAATCATCAGTTCTGTTTTTGGGAGGATTTCAAATTTATAGTGAATCAGGGGTAGACATTACCTCCGATTTTTCGCCAATGCTAAAACAGTTGTTTTTAATAATTTTCCTGAATACGATTCACCGGGGAAAAGGAATCTCTTCTAAAAAACTGGATGAAACCTTGTGGTTTGATAAAACAGAAAAAAGTGCCCGAAACAATCGAAATGTAAATATAAGCAAACTTCGAAATGCAATTGAAGAGGTTGGAGGTTTAGAAATTGTTTATGAGAACTCGTACTGGAAACTGAAAATGTCGTCGAATATTTACTGCGACTATTTGCATGTTTTGCGCATTACAACCAAATCAGATGACGAGCACCTTGACTTGAAGGATATTGCAACCCTTTACGGATTGCTGGATAAGGGCGAATTGCTACCAAACCTTGAGATTGACTGGATTGACTCGTATAAAGCACAATATACCAATTCTGTAGTTGATTTTCTGGTGAAACTCTTGTCCCGGAAAGAACTCCAGGATGATAAAAAAACGTTGTTACATATCGCCGACAATATTTTCTCGCTCGATTCATTGAATGAGGATGCATTGATTGTAAAATGTAAGATTCTTCACAAAGATGGAAAAGGAAGTGTTGCTCTTAATGCTTACAATTCTTTCTGCAAAGAATATCAAAATCTACTCAACTCTCAATACCCTGCCTCATTCAAGGATGTACTGACCGGTGATACCGATTCATGAGTTATTCGTATCCCAAATTTAATCATCGATAGTTCAGATAACCTCTGGCCTTTTTTTATTTGGTCGATAATCTGCTACCCGAAAGTGTCGAATTTTATCTTTTGGGTATTTTCTCAAATCACTTCTGTATGCGAAATTCAAAAGGATAATTCCGATTAATTCCATCTTTTTTCCTGATGTATTAAAATTAATTGAGCTGTTTGCCAAAAATTAATGCATTTGTTAATCCCCGCATCCTTTATTTGAGCATTAATTATTTAAAACCAACTATTCATTAAATATTAGATCTGTATGAAGACCAATAAGATTGATCAATCAAAGTTATATGTATCACTTTATTTCTTTGGCCTTGTTATTTCTTTAACGATGTTCTCCATCTTGTTAAACTCCAAAAGTGCATTTGCACAAAAAAATCCGTTTATCACGCATATGTACACCGCCGATCCGTCGGCCCATGTATGGGACGATGGGCGTTTGTATGTTTATGCCTCGCATGATGTGGATCCTCCACGCGGTTGCGATTTGATGGATAAGTACCACGTTTTTTCTACCGATGATATGGTGAACTGGAAAGACCATGGCGAAATTTTACGTTCGGAAAACGTTGAATGGGGCCGCCCCGAAGGTGGATTTATGTGGGCTCCCGACTGTGCTTATAAAGATGGTGTTTACTATTTCTACTATCCGCACCCAAGCGGAACCGACTGGAACAACACCTGGAAAGTAGGTGTGGCCTCCAGTAAAAAACCTGCTAAAAAGTTTAAAGATCAGGGATTCATGGAAGGAGTAGGTGGTTTTGCAATGATCGACCCTTGCGTTTTTATCGACGACGACGGACAGGCATATTTCTATTACGGCGGTGGAAGTAAATGCGAAGGAGCCAAACTAAAAGACAATATGATGGAGCTTGACGGCGAACTTCAGCCAATGGAAGGGCTGGAAGATTTTCATGAAGCTACCTGGGTGTTTAAAAGAAACGGAATTTACTACCTGACGTATGCCGACAACAACCGGGGCAATAACCAGCTTCGTTATGCGATGAGCAACAATCCGCTGGGGCCATGGGAATACAAAGGCATTTACCTCGAACCAACCGGTTGCGACACCAGTCATGGCTCAGTAGTAGAATACAAAAGCCAGTGGTACGCTTTTTACCACAATAAATCGATTTCAGGGCAGGGCAACCTTCGCTCTATTTGTGTAGATAAGTTGTATTTCAACGAAGACGGAACAATTCAAACCGTAATTCAAACCAAGTAGTAAAAACGCTGCCTGTAAAACAGGTAAAACATACCACATGAAATACAAACAGAAGAGAATGAAGATTATTTATACCGTTGTTGCCGCTTTGTTTCTGGCAACCGCAAACATGAGCTGTACTTCCAGTCAGCCAACCACGCAGGAAACAAAAGAGCCTGTTGATTATGTCGACCCGTTTATCGGATCAGGCGGACACGGGCACGTTTTTGTCGGGGCCAATGTACCGTTCGGCGCAGTCCAGGTAGGTCCCAATAATATTTACAAAGGCTGGGACTGGTGTTCGGGCTATCATTATTCCGACAGCCTTTTGATCGGTTTTTCCCAGCTACACTTAAGCGGAACAGGAATTGGCGATTTGGCCGACATATTGATTATGCCTTATACCGGCGAAGTTCGCCTGGACAAAGGCCGCCAGGAATATCCGCACGGAGGCTATTTGTCAACCTTCAGCCACGATAACGAAACCGCAAAGCCGGGCTACTATTCAGTAACAATGGACAATGGCGTAAAAGTAGAGTTGGCAGCAACCGAAAGAGTAGGATTTCATCGCTATTATTTTCCAGAAGATGAACAGGCGCGTATTATTATCGATTTAAAAGAAGGGATTAACGACCGCTCAACCGAAACATCGCTCGAACAACTTGACGACTATACCTTGGTGGGCACCCGTTTTTCTTCGGGATGGGCAAGAGAACAGCAGGTTTATTTTGCAGTGAAAAGCTCAGTTCCGCTTTCAAACCTTGAGATTTTTGATAACGACAAACCGCTTGAAGGAAAATCGGCAAAGGCAGCTGCAATCAAAGGATTAATCAGTTTTGATGAGGCACCTGAAAAAGTAGAATGGAAAGTGGGGATCTCACCCGTAAGCACAGCGAATGCCTTAGCCAATATTGAAGCAGAAATTCCGGGATGGGATTTTGATAAAGTAGTGGAATCGGCCAGGGAAAAATGGAACAACGAGCTGAAGAAAATCACGGTTGAAACAGCTAACCAGTCGGATAAACATATTTTCTACACTGCAGCTTATCATGCTTACATGCACCCTTCGTTGTTTAACGACCATAACGGCGATTACCAGGGAGCAGACAACCAGGTTTATACAAATGCCGGTTTTACCAACTATACAATATTTTCGACCTGGGATACTTACCGTGCAGCACATCCTTTGTACACAATAACACAACCCGAAAGAATGAATGATTTTGTAAATACGATGCTGGCCATTTACGATCAGCAGGGGTATTTACCCATCTGGCACCTCAACGGTTACGAAACCGGAACGATGGTTGGTATCAGTAGCATCCAGGTTATTGCTGAAGCCTATCTGAAAGGTTACAGGGGTTTTGATGTCGATAAAGCCTGGGAAGCCGTAAAAAATACGGCCATGTCTGATTTGAGGGGGCTGAACTACCTGCGTGAGTTTAAACCGATTCCTGCAGATGACAAAAGTGTTGGGCGTGCAGTGGCACAAGCGCTGGAACTGTCCATTTCAGACGGGAGCATAGCAAAAATGGCAAAGGCAATGGGTAAAACCGAAGACTACGAATATTTTACCAAACGTGCTGAAAACTACAAGCTGTTTTATGAAGAGGCAGTTGGTTTTTTCCATGGAATAAACAAAGATGGCAGCTGGAGCAGGCCTTTTGATCCGCTGATTTCAAAACACAACCAGGCCAGGGATTATGCCGAAGGAAATGCATGGCAGTATTTGTGGCTGGTACCGCAAGACGTTCAGGGACTGGTTGATTTACTGGGAGGAGAGGAGCGGTTTAACGCCCGCCTCGACAGCTTTTTTACCCTTGAAGTAGAAGACGAATCAGAGGTGCTGGTTGATCTTACCGGCCTAATCGGTCAGTATGCACACGGAAACGAGCCGAGCCACCACATCTCTTATTTATACAGCTACACCGGGCAACAGTGGAAGACCGCTGAAAAAGTGCGGTACATCATGGATGAGTTTTACCACGATGATCCGGACGGGGTGATTGGCAACGAAGACTGCGGGCAAATGTCGGCCTGGTATGTTTTCTCTTCGCTAGGTTTTTACCCGGTTTTTCCTGCTTCGTGCGAATATGTATTTGGCAGCCCGTTGTTTGATAAAGCTGAAATTCATTTGGAAGGGGGAAAAAGCTTTGTTGTTGAGGCCGAAAATAATAGCGAAAAAAATATTTACATCCAATCGGTTGAGTTAAATGGTGAACCTTATCGTATTAATTATATCCGTCATGAGGATATTTTGAATGGAGGAACACTCAAATTTGTGATGGGGCCGGTTCCTAATAAGGATTTCGGGAAAATGTAAATGTTTAATTAACTAATTATTTAACGATGAAAAAAAGTATTCTTTTAGTTTTAATTACCGTTTTTCTAAGTACAACTGTTTGTGTAGCAAACGTTGCAGAAAAACCGGTTCGCCTTGCAGTTGCAGGAATGTCTCACGGACACATTTCGTTTATTCTTGGCCGCCCCGATAAAGGTGATTTTGAGTTGGTTGGTGTTTGCGAAGCCGATCAGGAACTTACCGGGATTTTGAAAAAACGCTATAACCTTGATTCTGATATTATTTATTCCGATCTGGAAAAAATGTTGGACGAAGTGAAGCCCGAGGCAGTTGTGGCTTTCGGCTCAATTTACGATCACTTGGCAGTTGTAAAAGCCTGTGCCCCGCGCGGGATTGATGTAATGGTTGAAAAGCCGCTTGCAGTGAGCATGGATCATGCGAAACAGATGGCTGCACTGGCAAAAAAATATAACATTCACCTGTTAACCGATTACGAAACTTCGTGGTATCCAACTACCGCAAAATCCTTTCAATTGGTAAAAGATGAAAAAAATGTGGGCACTGTACGTAAAGTGGTAATTCACGACGGGCACAAGGGACCAAAAGAAATTGGTTGCGACAAGTATTTTCTTGACTGGTTAACCGACCCTGTATTAAATGGCGGTGGGGCTATTGTCGATTTTGGTTGTTACGGCGCCAACTTAATGACTGCTTTAACCAATGGTGAAACTCCGCTTTCGGTAACTGCGGTAACACGCCAGTTGAAACCCGATATTTATACAAAAGTTGACGACGATGCAACAATTGTGGTTTCCTACCCTGAATCGAATTGTATTATTCAGGCTTCGTGGAACTGGCCGTTTAGCCGGAAAGACATGGAGATATATGGCACCGACGGCTATGTTTTTGCCGATAATAAAAACGATATGCGTATTCGTACCCGAAATACAGGAGACGAAATTGCACTTAAAGTAACAGCAAATGATGTGGCTGTTTACGAAGATCCTTTTGCCTATTTCTACGATGTGATTACCGGAAAAATAACCCAGCCTCCTTACGGACTTTATTCGCTTGAAAACAACATGATGGTTGTACAAATTCTTGATGCTGCGCGCCAATCGGCAAAAACAGGGAAAACCATCAAAATAAAACCAACGAAAGAATAAAAAATCAATTATAAACCACAAAGCCATTAAACCAATATGACTAAAATTAGGAATGTATTTTACATCGTGCTAATAGCTTTATTTGCGTGCACGAACAACAAATCAGCGACTGAAGGGTATAAAAACGCATCGTTATCGGTGGATGAAAGAGCCGATGATTTGTTAAGCAGAATGACAGTGGATGAAAAAATCGCCCAGATTGATATGTACTGGGGGAAAGAAGTTGCTGTTCTGGAAGGTCACGATGCGAAAGAATATTCCGAAGAGAAAATTTCAACGATGATTGATTCAGTTGGAGCAGGTTCTATCCACGACTTATATCCGCTGGATGTTGAAATAGCCAATCAAATTCAGCAATACATGATGGAGAAAACCCGTTTGGGAATCCCCGTCATGTTTATTGAAGAAGGTCTTCATGGTTACTGTGGAAAGGGAAGTACAACTTTTCCCATTCCACTGCAACTGGCCAGCGCTTTCGATACCACACTGGTTCGTAAAGTTGGAGAGGTTATCGGTACCGAAGCCCGAGCCCATGGTGTTCATATGATATTGGCTCCGGTAATCGGGCTGGCCCGCGATCCGCGTTGGGGGCGTGTTGAAGAAACCTACGGTGAAGATCCATACCTGACAGCCTTAAACGGAACCGCTATTGTTAAGGGAATGCAGGGGAAAGGACTCGACCAGCCCAATACGGTAATTGCTGAACCAAAACATTTTGCTGTACATAGTGTACCTGAGGCTGGAAGCAATATTGCAACAGTTTTTGTTGGTGAACGGGAAGCCCGTTCAACTTTCTTGTATCCTTTCGAAAAAGCGGTTAAAGAGGGAAAAGCAAAAGGAATTATGGCGGCTTATCACGAGCTCGACGGCGTTCCATGTGTTTTTAACGATTGGTTAATGAAAGATGTATTGCGCGATGAGTGGGACTTCAACGGGTTTGTGTTGTCGGATCTTGGAGCCATTCGAATGACGGTAAATAGTCATAAAGCTGCAAAAGATACTGCCGATGCTTTAGCGCAAACATTAAAAGCCGGACTGAACATGCAATTTTACGATTTTGCTCACGAGAGTCTTATTAATGGAGTGAAGGAATCTTTACAAAATGGCTCGTTAACAGAGCAGGAGTTGGATGCGGCAGTTCACGATATTCTTCGTGTGAAATTTATGTTGGGTTTATTCGAAAATCCATACATCGATCCGAATCTTCAGAATACAGTTTTTCATACCGAAGAAAGCCAGCAACTGGCTTTGGAAGCAGCTCAGAAAAGTATTGTTTTGCTGAAAAATGAAGATTCTGTTCTTCCCTTAAAAAATAAAAATGCACGTATTGCGGTAATTGGCGAACTGGCTGAAAGCACCTATCCTGGAGGATATACCAATCCTGATAAAGAAGGAATCTCTATTCTTGAAGGTTTAAAACAACGTGTTGGTGATGGACAAAGTGTTCAGTTTGCACAAGGTTACGATCTCGAAAAAGATGATCCACGTTTGAAGCAACAAGCCGTTAATCTGGCCAAAAGATCGGATGTTGCGGTTGTTGTTGTGGGTGAAAATGTAAAAGTAGTTGGCGAAGGAAAAGACCGCTCGGCCATTGATTTGGATGCCAACCAGGTTGAATTGATTAAAGCAATTTATGCAAGCGGAAAACCTGTTGTTGCTGTTCTGTTTAACGGTCGGCCATTAACAGTTAACTGGATTGCCGAAAATATTCCGGCGGTGGTAGAGTCGTGGTTCTCGGGAGAAAAAGGTGGCCTTGCCATTGCCGATGTGCTTTTGGGGAACGTAAATCCATCGGGAAAACTTTCAATTACTTTCCCTCGGTCTGTAGGGCAAATTCCATATTACTACAATCATAAACCATCGTCGAAACACAACTACGTAGATGTTTCTAACAGGCCTTTGTATGCTTTCGGACATGGTATCAGTTATACTGAATTTGAATACAGTGATCTTAAAATTCAGCCTGAAACAATTACACCGGAAGGAGAGGCAATAGTTGAAATTACCATAAAAAATACCGGAGATATTGCCGGCGACGAAGTGGTGCAATTGTATATCCGCGACGAAATTGGAACAGTAACTACACCGGTAAAAGCCTTAAAAGGTTTCGAACGCATTTCACTAACAGCATGCGAAAGCAAAACGGTTCGTTTCAAGGTTGATCACGAAGCACTTTCGTTGTGGAACCGCAATATGAAACGTGTTGTTGAACCCGGAGATTTTACTATTATGGTGGGAAGCGCATCTGATGACATCCGATTAAAAACTGTTCTTTCTGTTGAAGAGTAATCAAATTGGATGATCATGATAAAAAAAAGAATTAGGTTCTGTTATTGTATTTTGTTGACCGTTATGCTGTTGGCGGCTATGGAGACTGAGGCGGTTGTAAAAATTACCTGCATTGGAGCGAGCATTACCGAAGGTGCATTTATTGAAGATAAAACTCATTTTTCGTTTCCCGGACAGCTACAGACTTTTCTGGGCGATGCTTACGAGGTAAGTAATTATGGCGTTGGAGGTACTACTATGATAAAAAAAGGCAACTCGCCTTATTGGAACACCAAACAGTACCAGCAGGCTTTAGACAGCGATCCTGATATTGTTTTTATCGATCTGGGAGGGAATGATGCCAAACTAATCAACCGGCCATACTTAAACGAAATTAATACCGATTGTCAGGAAATGATTGAGGCATTTCAGCAGTTGCCATCGCATCCGCGGGTGATTGTCATGTTGCCGATTGTTTCCTTTGTGAAGGATACAACCGGCATCTGGGATCCTGCAATTTCGAGTCAGGTAATTCCAGGGTTACGACAAGCAGCTCTGGAAAAAGATGTGGAAGTACTGGATATGCATCCTTTGCTGATTAATCACGAAGAATTGATGCCGGATAAAATTCACCCGAATAAAGAAGGATCGGCAATTATGGCCAAACGTTTGTTCGAAGCCGTTGTTCAGTCTCGCGATGAGAAATTTGATATCCTCCCAAAGCTTCCGGAAACAAAAACGTTAAGTTCTTTTGCAGGTTATCAATGTGCCGATTTTACGTTAAGCGGAAGGCAGTGTAAAGTGGTTCAACCCAAATGGTCGGCAAAAGGGCATCCGTGGATTTGGCGCACCCGTTTTTGGGGGCACGAACCACAAACCGATATTGCCCTGCTCGAACGTGGCTTTCACTTGGTATATATCGACGCTGCCGAATTGTTTGGAAATGACGAATGTATTCAGCTTTACAACGATTTTTACAAGCTGCTGAAAAAAGCCGGTCTGTCTAAAAAATGCCTGATGGAAGGTATGAGCCGTGGTGGAGTTTATGTGCTAAACTGGGCGGCTGAAAATCCGAAAAAAGTAAGTGGCGTCTACATTGATAATCCTTTGCTGGATATGAAAAGCTGGCCTTGCGGTTTAGGAAACAGAGAACCAGGCCCTGTTGAATTTGAAGCATTTAAAAACGACTATAACATCACTACCGAAGAACAGTTGCAGGCTTTTAACAACAGTCCGATCAACAAAGTTGATGAGATTGTTAAAGGAGGTTATCCGATTCTGATTTTATGTGCAGATGAAGATAAAGCTGCTTTGCCAGAAGAAAACACGCTTCCTTTCGAAAAGAAAGTAAAAGCTGCCGGAGGTAAAGTTACTGTAATTCATAAGCCCGGTTTTGGGCATCATCCGCACAGTTTCCCAAATCCCGAACCCATTGTGCGCTTTCTGCTCGAAGCCTCGGAGTATAATTTTCTTACTGACAACTAAATATTCAATTCAACGAAAATAGATATGAAAAAGAACACGTTTATTATAACACTCTGTTTACTGCTTGCCTTTAACTGGGCATTTGCAAATAAACATGCTTCCGAGACAAAATACAAAAGTTATAAAGGCTTGATTATGGCAGGTTACCAGGGATGGTTTCGTTTGCCAAAAGATAAGGTAATGTATCCTGATGAAAAAAGAGTACACCTGGATATGTGGCCCGATGTTAGTGAATATGAAAAGACCTATCCAACCGGCTTGAAACTGGCAGATGGAAGTACGGCACGGTTTTTTAATTCGGCCGACAAAAGTACTGTTGACACTCATTTTAACTGGATGCAGGAATATGGTTTAGACGGCGTTTTTATGCAACGTTTTTTTAGTGCTGCGCGGCCAAATGCGCGTCATGGCCATGCAACTGATGTGTTGAACCATGCATTTGAAGCTGCTTCGAAATACGATCGGGCGATTGCAATAATGTACGATTTGTCAGGTTTAAGAAAATCGGGAGAAGACTGTTCCACACTGATTGAAGATTGGAAATACCTGGTAGATTCATTAAAGGTAACCAACCAAAAGGGGGCGAAAACCTATCTGCACCACAATGGCAAACCATTGGTTGCCATTTGGGGAGTTGGTTTTCCTGATCGTCCGTATAACATCCGCAATATTGGATTAGAACGCTTTATCGATTTTCTGAAAAACGATCCTGAATATGGTGGCTGCAGCATTATGATGGGCGTGCCAACCTTTTGGCGCGATTTAAATGCTGATTGTATTCACGATCCTTATTTGCATGAATTAATTAAGCAGGTTGACATTGTGCTACCCTGGATGGTACAGCGATTTACGCCTTTGCTGCACAACGATATGGATCGTCTCCGGGATCTCATTCTGGATGATATAAGTTGGTGTAAAGCCAATAATATCGATTATGTGCCTTGTGTTTGCCCTGGATTCAGCTGGCATAACTTAAGTGTTCACGAGTTTCCTGACGATATTAAACCATCCGGATCAATTCCTCGTCAGGGAGGTCGGTTTTACTGGCAGCAAATGTCAACTGCTATTCGTTCAGGTGCAGAAATGATTTATGTAGCCATGTTTGACGAAGTGAATGAAGGGACAGCCATTTTTAAAGTATCCGATAATCCACCGGTAAGTAATCATTTACAGTTTGTTGGGCTGGATGGAAAACCTTCTGATCACTATTTGTGGTTGACGGGCGAAGCTGCCAAAATGCTTCGAAAAGAAAAGCCATTGGTTTTTACGCAGCCTGAAAGAGAATAGAGGAAATCAGAAACGACAAGTAACAAGCATAAATGGATTCAGAATATTACGGTAAACGGTATTCTCAGATGCAACGGAAAACAATCAACAATTAAGAATATTCTTTTTACAATGAAACAGATTATATTGGTTGGCATAGTGTTGTTGTTATCGCTTGGAGTAAAAGCCCAGGCGACTAACAGCTCAGGATTAATTGAAAAAAGTATAAAAACAGATTACCCAACAAAAGACTGGGTTATTTCTGATTTTGTAGTAACCGACCCAAAGTTTGGTGCTAAAGCCGAGCCGGGCTTTGATAACCGGGCTGCTTTTCAGGCTGCAATTGATGCGGCTTACGAAAATGGCGGTGGAGTTGTATATATTCCGGCCGGTAATTACGAGTTTCGCAGTACAGCAACGGCTTCCCGTACCGTTCGGGTACGTCAGGGAGCCGAGGAGGCTATGAAAGAATTTGACTACCAATATGTTTTAAATCTGCCGCCAAGTGTGCAGCTTCGTGGCGACTGGGCAGATCCGGAGTTATACGACGGGAAAGTATTGGGAACTATTCTTGAGGTACGCGTTGGGAAAGACGCACCTAACTACAATGCAGCTGTTGAAAGCTGGTGGAACGACTCGCAGGCAGGAAATGCACTTCGCACAACATATACCAGCATTGCCGACCGGTTTATTGATATGAAAGCAGGAACGGGCGTAACAAACCTGTCAATTTGGTATCCCGAGCAGGACATTAACGATGTAAAACCTTATCCGTGGACTTTGTTTCAGGCAAACGGCGACTGTGCTACAATTGAAAATGTAACCTTGGTAAATACTTACAATGGTTTCTATTCTGCACCAAGTGAATTGCATTATCTTTTAAACTGTTACATGACTGCTTTGAATACCGGAGTGGAAGTTCATGTGTGTACCGATATCGGTCGTATCGAGAATGTAAAAATTGATCCAAAATACTGGGCTAATTCGGGGCTTCCCGGTTCTCCGTCGTTGGAGAAAACAACCGGTTACACCCGTGCAAACGGCACTGGATTTAACATGCACCGTTCCGATTGGGAATATGTGTCATATCTTTATGTTTCGGGTTATAAAACCGGCATGTGGGTTGGTCGTGAACCGGGATATTCCGATACGCCAAATGCACAGTTTTACGAAATTCATATTAAAGATTGTGAAACCGGGTTGTATGTTCAGGCTGTAAATCCTTACGGATTGCTGATATCCAATTCTACCTTCGGAGCAGAAAAGGACGGTAAGGCGGTTTATTTCTATGATGATTTTGAGACATCGGTTCAGTTTAATGGAGTCGATTTTACAGGTCCTGTTGTAAGCGATGGCCGCGACGGAGTTGTTTCGTTTGAAAGCTGCACGTTTAGCGATTACAACGACTATGCACTTCGGATAAACAATGGCAATACGCTACTTACTCAATGCGATTTTACCAAACCTGCAGGGCATGTGTTTTTAGGAACTGATGTGAATACACTAAAATCGGTAAACTCAGGCTACCAGCGAAAACTGGAGGTTAAAAATAATAGTAAATCAGCCAAAGTTGAGATTTTGAAAGGCGACGAGTATTCATTTGATCCGATTCCTAAAAATATTACCACTGATATTCAGGTACATCCGAGACCGGCTTCAAACAATGTGTTGAAAGTTGATTTACCAAAAGCAACAGGTTTTAACAACGATCAGCCAACAGTTGATGTGTCGGAAGAACTGCAAACAGCGCTCAACAAAGTGAAAGCTGCCGGTGGTGGTACAGTGTATTTACCGGGGGGAAGATATTTGGTAGATCACCCGATAAAGGTTCCATCAGACGTTGAATTGCGCGGAACCTGGGATGTTCAGCACCACACCCAAAGTAGCGGCGCGGCTATTTTTACAAATTATACAGGTGGCACTAACGGAGAGGAAGGAGCTTCCCTTATTCAACTCGAGAAAGGCGCAGGAATTCGTGGACTTACGGTTGCGCAACTGAATATTGCAACCGATGGTTTTAGTGCGCAAAATCCCAGAACCACACCGTTCATGATACAGGGACAAGGTACTAATGTGTACATTGTAAATATTACCGCAATTGGCGATAAGGGAATTGATCTCGCCTCTTACAATACCAGCGGACACTATGTTGATTATTTCGGTGGTGTATTGGCACGGGCAGGTATCTGGGTTGGCGGAGGTGCCCGGGGAGGATTTATCCGGAATATGCAGCTCAACCCGCACTACGGCTCAAGACTTCCACAAAGTGGGCAGGGATACCCAAAAATTTCCCTGACACGTTTTATTCAATCAAACTGCAGTGCGCTTAAGTTTGCCGATATCAAAAACCAAACGATTTTTAACAATTTTGTTTACGGATCATTCTATGGAATTCACTTTCTGAAAGACGAAATTACCGGAACAGATCCGGGTGAAATGACGGTTATCGGCCACGGTTCTGATGGTTGCTCGTTTTCGCTGTTTGTAGAAGATGCCGACGAAAACACAAAGTTAATCGCTATTAACTCGGAATTGGTTTGTACCCGAACAGCAGAAAAGGTGCGGTCGTATGTTTTGATGGGCGATGAAGTTAATACTGAAAAAGTTCATCCTGCCGCGGAGCTGGTTCTATACAACAGTGCATTTTGGGGAAGTCCGGTAATCGGTGCTATCATTAACAGTGGTACCGTTCGTTTTCAGCAGGCAAACTTCCAGCGGTCCGGTGCTCCGGGTATCGACAACAGGGGGGGAGATGCGCATGTGTACACTTCCTATTTTGCAAACCCAATGCAGGGCGAAGCTACCGGCGACAATGTGTATACAAAGTTACATGCAACCGGTGTTGCAATCGAGTTAACCAATAATTATTACATCTCAGGATTCAGGGAAGACAATGCGCAACCGGGTAAGATTTATGGAGCTGATATAATAACCAATAAAAAGTGATCATTTAACAGTATCTTTTCTTTCTTAATAAAATGATGAAGAAACGAAATATATGTTTGCCGAAAATACTTTAGTAATTCATGTTGCGCAACCGGGATTACTTTAAACCGTCCCGTAATAGAATTTCAGAATCAGTGTATAAAGGAAAGTTTCAATAGAAATAAGATAAAATGAAAATCAAACAGACATTATTTTTAGGACTTATATTGCTTTGTTCTCTTGGAACCTTAGCTCAGTATCGATTTAAAAATCCCGATTTGCCAATCGGCGTACGTGTCGATGATTTAGTGAGTCAGCTCACTCTTGAAGAAAAAATCGGACAAATGGTGAATAACGCTCCGGCAATTGAACGACTGGGTATTCCGGCGTACAATTGGTGGAACGAATGCTTGCATGGAGTTGCACGAAGTCCATACCGGGTTACTTCTTTTCCACAGGCAATTGCGATGGCAGCTACCTGGGATATTCATTCGGTAAAGAAAATGGCAGATTATGCTTCGGATGAAGGACGTGCTATTTTTCATGACTCGGCCCGAAAGAGAAATCCCGGAATTTTCAAAGGCCTGACATACTGGAGTCCTAATATTAATATTTTCAGAGACCCCAGATGGGGAAGAGGACAGGAAACCTATGGCGAAGATCCTTTTCTTACCGGGGCAATTGGTGCTGCTTTTGTTAAGGGAATACAGGGCGACGATCCGAATTACCTGAAGGCATCGGCCTGTGCCAAACATTATGCCGTTCACAATGGACCTGAGTGGAACCGCCATACGTACAATGCCGAGGTTAGTGACTTTGATTTATGGGATACCTACCTCGTGGCTTTTCGGGAACTGGTTGTAAATGCGAAAGTTACAGGTGTAATGTGCGCCTACAATGCGTTTTACGGCGAACCCTGTTGCGGTAACGATTTACTTATGACGGATATACTGAGAAAAGATTGGGGATTTGATGGTTACGTTACCTCTGACTGCGGCGCCATTGAAGATTTTTTCAGAACGCATAAAACACACGACGACGCAGCCGATGCAGCTGCCAATGCCGTTTTAAGCGGAACCGACTGCGAATGTTCTCACAATCCGGCATACCTCGAACTGTTTGATGCTATTGATGCAGGTGATATTGCAGAAAAAGATATTGATATTTCGTTAAAACGACTTTTTAAAATCAGGTTCCGTTTGGGAATGTTCGATCCCGACGAAAGAGTGCCTTATGCCAATATCCCGCTATCAGTGCTGGAAAGCGATGAGCACAAAGAACATGCATTAAAAATGGCTCAGGAATCGATCGTTTTACTTAAAAATGAAGATGATTTGTTACCGCTCAACAAAGGTAAAATTAAAAAGATAGCTGTTGTTGGCCCGAATGCTGACAGCGAAGATGTTTTACTGGCCAATTATTACGGATACCCATCGGAAGTTACCACCTTTTTAGAGGGAGTGAAAGATAAGGCCGGAAAGGATATCGAAGTTGTTTATGAGAAAGGATGTAACCTGGTTGATAATCTGGTGTTTACTTCTGAATATAATAGCAAACTATTTACTTCTGAAGGGCAATATGGATTTAAAGCTGAGTATTTCCAGAATTTGAACTGGGAAGGAGAGCCTGCATTAACGCGCCTGGAGAAGAGACCTGATTACAAATGGGGAGATGGACAAGAAGTTGGAGATAACGTTATTGCCAGTCGAATGACCGCGCGCTGGTCAACTGTATTTATGCCGGAACAAACAGATGAATATTGTTTTAATGTGCCTGCCGACGATATGGCCGAATTGTACATCGATGGTGTAAAACAAAATAAAGTGAGCGAATTATACCCTTATTACATTTTGCAGGCCGAGAAAGGGAAAACATATGAGATCATCATTCGTTACCGACAGTTTGCCGACAATGCCGAAATATTTTTCGATTTGGGCACTCTGAAAAAAACAACTCCTGAAGATGTTGTATCAGTTGTAAAAGATGCTGACGTTATTTTGTTTGCCGGCGGAATTTCATCAAGAATCGAAGGGGAAGAAATGCCGGTTGAAATTGAAGGATTTAAAAAGGGCGACCGTACTTCCATTGCTCTTCCTGCTGTTCAGCTGGATTTGCTAAAAGAACTTCAGGCTACCGGAAAACCGGTTGTATTTGTTTTGATGATAGGTAGTGCCATCGGGTTGGAATGGGAATCAAACAACATTCCGGCAATTGTGAATGCCTGGTATGGCGGGCAGGCTGCCGGTACCGCAATAGCTGATGTAATTTTTGGAGATTATAATCCGGCAGGACGTCTTCCGGTTACTTTCTACAAAAATGTGGATGACCTGGGCGATTTTGAAGATTATAGCATGGCCAACCGAACATACCGCTATTTCTTGGGAACACCGGTTTATCCTTTCGGATATGGTTTAAGTTATACCAGTTTTAAATATTCTGATCTGCGGATTCAAACGGCAAATAAGGAGAACGACGCTACAGCAACGGTAGAAGTTACCGTTAAAAATACGGGTAAAGTTGCTGGAGACGAGGTGGTTCAATTGTATGTGCGTGACCAAACAAGCGGTATAATAACCCCCATAAAAGCGTTGAAGGGTTTTGAGCGCATTTCGCTGGATAAAGGAGAAATTAAAACGGTTAAATTCAATTTGGATAAACAGACCATAACAACGTGGCACCACGATTCGGATCAGGCTGCAGAACACAATAATTTTATGATTATGGTTGGAGGTTCATCCGATGACATTAAGCTAACTGGAAAGTTAAGTTTTGCAGGGAAATAGTAATAAGATTGTTGATGGATTATCACGAAATAGAAGTAAAAAAAAATCAGAAAAAGACTTAGGAAAAGTAACTAAACGTTGAGTTGGAAATTATGAAATTGATTTTAGGATATATAATCTTGTTGGTGTTTATTGTAGGGTGTGGAACGAAAAATCAGGATGGAAGCGATATGTCGCGGAAGGGTTTTTCGAAAAGTTATCCTGCTTCGTATACTGACTGGGCCAACGGTTTTTTGGCCGGAAATGGTAAAATGGGTGTTATCGTATTCGGTAACCCGTTGGAAGAAACAATTATTTATAACGATCGCGATTTCTTTATGGCTGCCACACACGAGCGCAGCTTTAATAAAGTGAGTAGAGAAGACCTCGACAAAATCAGGGAATATTGTGTTCAGGAGAAATGGAAAGAAGCCAACGATCTGGCGAATGAAGTTCATGGCTGGAAGAATGGTGGCGAAGGAGATAAACATCCTGGTTTTAAAATGACGATTGACATTCCTGGGGATGGAGATGTTCAGGATTATATGCGCACTTGTGATTTTCGAACAGGTGAGATCACTGTAACCTGGAGAGATAACCGTGGAACATGGGAGCGCAAAACATTTGTGTCGCGCAAAGACGACGTTGTAGTTCAGTACCTTACTGCACCAGACAACGGAACAATAAGCTGTGAAATTAAATTAGACGATGATCCGGGAATGAATTTTCCCGGTGATATGAAATTCACAAGTACAGCAACAACCGACGGTTTAAATATTCGTGCGGTTTATCCTAATCCCGACAAAACGAACAATGCAGGTTACGAGGGAGTTACCCGTGTAGAGACTGACGGTGGAACAAAAACTGTAGTTGGAAATGTCCTTAAAATTGAAGGTGCAAAGTCAGTTACCATGTTAACCCGCTCGAAACGATACTTCAGCGACTGCACAGAAAATTGGGACCAAGAGCTTATTCAGTCTGATCTGAAGGAACTTCCAATAGATTATAATCAACTGTTGAAAGGTCAGATTGAAACACATCAGGCCATTTACGATCGGGTGAAAATCGATTTCAATGCCAGCGAAGCAGAACGGAAACTTCCAAATGAAAAATTATTACAGATGCAGCGTGAATCGCAAAAGCCGGTACTGGCACTTTGGGAACGAATTTTCGATTCAGGCCGTTATTTATACCTGTCGTCAAGTAGTGATTATGCTGCGCCCGACTTATTGGGTATTTGGACCGGAGACTGTAATGTTGGCTGGAGTGGTTACTACCACCTCGATGCCAACCTGAATCTTCAGATTGCCGCAGGTAATATTGGTAATATGCCGGAAGCAATGGAAGGATATTTCACACTAATGGAACGTTTAAGCGAAGGTTTCCGTGTAAATGCCGACAAACTATTAGGATGTCGTGGTCTGCTGGGTGGAGGAAATACCGCCGGGCTGAATGGTTTAATATCAGCGCTCAATTATTATTATCCTTATCAATATGTTACCGGAGAGATGGGTTGGCTTTTGTATCCGTTTTCGGAGCATTACCTGATTACCGGCGATGTTGAGTTTTTGCGTGAACGCCTGTACCCGATGTTGAGGGAAATGGCTGATTTCTACGAAGATTTTCTTGTTGAAACAGATAAAAACGGTAAATACATTTTTGCAGGTTCTATTTCTCCGGAGACCAGACCCGCGGGAGTCGAGCTATCACTTGTAAATAACTCATCTTTTGATATTGCCGGAGCCAAGTTTTGTTTGAAAACATTAATTGATGCGAGTAATATTCTTGAGATTAATCAGGGAAAAGACGGTGTTGAAAAATGGCAGGGCATGTTAGATAAAATGCCTCCGTATTTGATAAACGAAGAAGGTGCTTTTAAAGAATGGGCCTGGCCGGGTCTTGGAGAAACATACGGGCACCGCCACTCAAGTCTTTTACTGGCAGCTTGGCCAATGTACGAGATTACTCCGGAAGCCACACCTGAACTTTACAAAGCTGCCCGGTTTGCATTGTCGAAAAAAGATGAGCACAGATTTGAAGATGCAGGGCATGGATTATTGCAGGCTGCACTACATGCCTGTAAATTAAAATACGGTGAATCAGTTGGTGATAAACTGATGCGTTTAACCAGTGAAGATTTCTACTTTAATTCGTTAAGTTCAGCGCACTATGTAAATAATCGCGTGTTCTGTACCGATGTTTGTAATTCTGTTCCGGCAGTTATGATTGAGATGTTGGTAGGTTCAAGTGCCGATATGCTAGAGTTGTTGCCGGCATTGCCTTCCTATCTTGCAAAAGGTGAAATTTCAGGAATAAAAGCACTTAACAGGGTTACTGTTGAAAATATGAAATGGGATCTTGAAAAGGGTACTGTAGAATGTATTCTGAAATCAGATATCGATCAAACAGTTACTTTAATCGAACGTCAGGGAATTAACAACTTGGATACCAAAGCGAAAGTTCAGGAATCCAAAATTGGCAACATTGCCCGCGAAATCACGCTTAAAGCAGGAACAAGCACTCCGCTTAAACTTAGCGTAGGTAAAGCAGGCTTGAAAAACGTGGCACTTCATCGTGCGGTTTACCAATCAAGTGCTTTGAATTATGATAATACCGGACATTTGGTAACTGATGGAATCATTTCATCAAGTAAAAAAGAAGGAAATACCTGGGCTAAGTATGGCGATTCTCCTTCTGGTGAAGAGGTTAAATGTGCTTTCGATAATGATCCAAAAACAAAATTCCTGAGTTTTCATTCAGAAGGTTGGGTGCAATATCGATTTAGTGAGGACAGAGCTTATGCCGTTAATAAATATATCATTACATCCGGTAACGACGATCCTCTGCGCGATCCGCAGGATTGGACTTTCGAAGCTTCAAACGATGGAAAGAATTGGACCGTTCTTGATACCCGCAGTGGGATAAAGTTTAACGAACGTCTGGAAAATCAGAAATTCAAAATAGATAATACTAAAAAATTCAAGTTTTATCGTTTTGATGTTTCTAAAAATAATGGCTCAGACAAGTTGCAGTTTTCCGAAGTTGGTTTGTACACTAACGATTTTAACTGTATCGAAACTATTGGTTTTGCAAGTGTTTGGAAAGCTGATGCATCTCAACCACAATGGTTAAAAATCGACTTGGGCGTTTCCTGTAAAATCAGTAATGTGAGGTTATTCTGGGATGCCGGATATGCAAAAGATTACAAGATTGAGGTTTCTGAAAACGGAGAAGACTGGAAAGAAGTATTCTCGACGACTATCGGAAACGGACGATTTGATGATATTAATTTCCCTGAAGTTTCAGCACATTATGTGCGTATGTATGCAACCCGATGCAGTACGGGAGAGGGCTACTCACTTACCGAATTTGAGGTATATGGTGAAGGTGGTGCTGCTGTAACTGCTAAACCACAACCGGCTATTCAGGAAGATGGAAAATTGTTTTTAACCGGTGGCAACTGGAAACTCCAACGTGCACCTGAGGTTAAAGAAACCGGTGAGGAAATATCAAAATCTGGATACGACAGCGACTCATGGCAAATTGCTACCGTTCCGGGAACTGCCTTGGTGAGCTATTTGAATAACGGGGCTATTCCTGATCCTAATTTTGGCGATCAGCAGCTCCAGATTTCTGATGCCTATTTTACAGTCGATTACTGGTATCGCAATACATTTACCATTCCTTCATCATACCGCGGAAAACGTGTCTGGTTGAACTTTAATGGCATCAACTGGAAAGCTGATGTGTATGTAAATGGCAACAACGTTGGAAAAATTGAAGGCGCTTTTATCAAAGGGATGTTTGATATTAGTAAGTATGTGAAAGCTGGCGAAGAATGTAATCTTGCCGTATTTATTCATAAAAATGATACTCCCGGAAATGTGACGGTTCAAACCCTGCAAAGCGCAGGAGGAAACGGAGGTGTTCTTGGTGCTGATAACCCGACTATTCACGCAAGTATTGGTTGGGACTGGGTGCCAACTATCCGTGGCCGTAACGTTGGTATTCAGGACGATGTTTTCCTTTCGGCATCTGGCGATGTAACCATTCAATACCCGTTTATCAAAACAACACTTCCGTTGCCTGATACGACATCGGCAACATTGGATATTGAAGTTGAACTGAAAAACAATTCAGACCAAAAAGTAGCTGGTGTTTTAAAAGGATCAATGGACTCGGGTGATATTACCTTCAGCAAAGAGGTTGAAGTTGAAGGCAACAAAGTATCAGTTTTAAAATTCACAAAAGATGAGTTTGCACAATTGGTATTGAAGAATCCAAAACTTTGGTGGCCGAATGGTTATGGTCAGCAAAATATGCACAAAATGACCTTCTCCTTCGAGGTGGATGGAAAAGAATCAGACGTACTGGTTACTCCTTTCGGTATCCGCCAGGTTACCACCACCACCGACGATATGCTTTCAATTTATGTGAATGGCCGCCGTATAACCATGAAAGGTGGAAACTGGGGCTTAAGCGAATCGATGATGCGCCTTGATGCACAAGGTTATGATGACCGTGTGCGCATGCACAAAGAAGAGAACTTTACGATGATCCGCAACTGGGTGGGAATGACAGGTGATGAAGCATTTTACGATGCCTGCGACAAATATGGTGTAATGATCTGGGACGACTTCTGGTTGGCCAACCCGGGTGATGGGCCAAATCCTGATGATCCTGATATGTTTATGGAAAATGCGCTGTACAAAGTGAAACATTTTCGCAATCACCCGGCCATTGCCTTGTACTGTGGCCGTAACGAAGGAAACCCACCGGCAACCTTATTTGATAAATTAGTTGAGTTAACTGCAACTTACGATGATACCCGTCCTTATATTCCACACTCGGCTGATAAACTGGTTAGTGGTTGGGGACCTTACAGTGTTCAACATCCTCGTTGGTACATGGGGCGTCATAACCGCAAGCTTCACTCAGAAATGGGTATGCCAAACGTTCCGACTTTTGAAAGTATCAAAGCGATGTTGCCGGAAGAAAACCTGTGGCCCATTAACGAAATGTGGGGTATCCACGATTACTGTAACAGTGTTCAGGGCTGTAACCGCTTCACTGATGCTGTGAATAATAACTATGGTGAGGCAACAGGAATCGAAGATTTCTGTCGTAAAGCGCAAATGGTGAACATGGAAAACCACAAGGCGATGTTCGAGGCAATTGCCAATGTCCGCAGTAATGGCTTGCTCATGTGGATGAGCCAGTCGGCATGGCCGTCAATGGTGTGGCAAACATACGACTACTACCTGGAGCAAAATGCCGGTTTCTTCGGATGTAAAAAAGCTTGTGAACCGCTGCATATATTGTGGGACAACTCTACCAACGATATCAAGGTTACCAACAATAGCAATAAGAGTTATAAAAATCTGACAGCTGAGGCAAAGATTTACAACCTCGACGGGACAGAGAAATCTTCAAAATCGGTAACCATTGATTCCAATATTGATGATGTAACTGAATGTTTTAAGCTGGAAATTCCATCCGATATCTCGGCGACCTATTTTGTTAAGTTAAAATTGATGGACGGCGATAAAGTGCTTTCAGATAACTTCTATTGGTTTGGTAAGAAATACCAGGATCACACAGCACTTTCAGAAATGAACGATGTGACATTGAAAGGTGAAGCATCGGTTGAAACAAAAGGAGACAGCCAGTTTATGACTGTTGAGTTTAGTAACCCAGGTAAAGATGTTGCCTTGACTGTTCGTGCCAAGTTATTGACAAGCCCATCGGACGAGCGCGTATTGCCTGCATTTTACAGCGACAATTACTTCTCGTTATTACCGGGCGAGTCAAAAACCATAACCATTGAATACCGCACAGAATGTCTGCTTGGTGGTAAGCCAAAGTTGATGGTTGAAGGATGGAACATTGTTCCTGCGGAGGTTGAAATAAAGTAAGCGCATTATGATGATTAGAAAAAATGTATTTGGCCTTTTAATCACGATCATTTGCTTGACTATGAGTGCAAATGTCAGGGGACAGTATAACTACAACCATGTTTTTAACCCGATGAAAGGGTTTGTCGATGTAACGGAAAAACCTTTGCGCGATGAGCTTATTTTAAATGGGAAATGGCAGTTTATGCCTGTGTTTGAAAAGGATATCGAAAAGTTTATTAAGCCGGATAATTTTAACTGGGAGAATGTTCCGTTAAAGGTTCCATCGCCCTGGAATGTAAACTCCTTTGCGGAGCGCGATGGTGGCGATTTTCTTGCTTACCCTTCATACCCTCAAAAGTGGGAAGAAGCTCAAATGGGTTGGATGAAAAAGGATTTTGAGCTTCCTGAAGCCTGGGCTGATAAATTGGTAAAGCTTCATTTTGAGGCGATCGCAGGTTTTGCGAAGATTTATGTAAATGGCGAGTTGGCCGGTGAGAACCTTGATATCTTTTTCCCGACAGAGTTGGATATCACCAGCTTGCTTAAACCAGGGAAAAATGAAATACTGGTTGGTGTAGCAAAAGCCAGTCTGACCGATGATCAGGGGAAATATGGTCGGCGTAATTATGTGGCAGGTTCATTTTGGGGACAACATATCGCGGGTATCTGGCAGGATGTTTCGTTGATTGCTGTTCCCGAACTTCATATCGCCAATGTTTTTGTACAACCTGATGTTTCCAACGATCTGTTGAATTTTGAGGTAACTATTCAGAACAACTCAGATAAAGAACAAAACATTCAACTGGATGCATCTGTCAAAGAATGGTTTAAAGAGAAAACCGAAGATATAAATCTTGCTCCGGTACAAAACGGAATATTGAAAGACGAAGTTCTTCAAATTGCAAGTAATGATAAAGTTAAAATAGCAGCCAGAGAATCAGTAATTGTCAAGATTTCAGCCAAAGTAGAAGGCAAATTGAATTACTGGACACCGGAAACACCTAACCTTTATGGTTCAGTTATTTCACTTAAAACCGGTAAAAAGAAAATAGCAGACACAAAATACACACGCTTTGGCTGGCGCCAGTTTACTATTGATGGAACCCACTTTTTGCTAAATGGAGAACGCATTGTTTTAAAAGGCGATTCCTGGCATTTTATGGGAATCCCGCAAATGACTCGCCGATATGCCTGGGCCTGGTTTCAAATGCTAAAAGATGCCAACGCCAATGCAGTTCGTTTACATGCGCAGCCTTATCCGTCGTTTTACCTCGAAGTGGCAGATGAAATGGGAATTTGCGTGTTAGACGAAACCGGTATATGGTCAAGTGACGGCGGGCCTAAAATGGATTCGGATGCTTATTGGGAGTATTGCAAAGAGCATGTGAAAAGTCTGGTAATACGCGACCGTAATCATGCTTCCGTATTTGGCTGGAGTGTTTGTAACGAGACGCTTCCCGTTGCGATTCATGTTTTCCACGCACCTGAAAGCATTGTACAGCGCCAGGTTGACGAGATCAATAATTGGGTAGCTATCGTTAAGGAAAATGATCCAACCCGCGACTGGATTTCTGGAGATGGTGAAGATATGCGCCCGACTGATTTACCAACAGTTATCGGGCATTACGGCGATGAAAACTCGATGAAAAACTGGTCGTCTCAAGGCAAACCATGGGGAGTTGGAGAAACCGGAATGGGTTACTACGGAACACCAAAACAAATCTCGGCAGTAAACGGAAACCGCGCTTATGAATCACAATTAGGACGTATGGAAGGTTTAGCGACAGAAGCCTACGATTTAATAGGAAAACAACTGGGCTACGATGCATCTTACGCCAGTGTTTTCAATATTATCTGGTATGGTTTAAAACCACTTCCGTTTGGTTTAAAAGATACATCAAGGCCTTCAGTTCCTGAGGATGGTATATTCTTCCCCGAGTTTCAGGAAGGGATTCCCGGAATGCAACCTGAAGGTTTGGGGCCGTATACAAGCACCGTTAACCCGGGGTATGATCCAGCTTTGCCTTTGTATGAACCGTGGCCAATGTTTACCGCCATTCAGGCAATTAATGCGGAACCACAACAACCATTCAAAATTGAAGAAAAGAACACGCTGGGAGATATGCAGGCCTCATCTGAAAAAATAGAACAGGTTGGAATCATTAGTGAAGAAAATAGTGACTTAAAAGAATACCTGGTCAATATGGGAGTTCCTTTTGTTGATTTGAATGCATCACAAGAAGCAACTTGTGGCCTTTTAATCATCGATGGGCGAACAGCTGTGTTGGGTACAGAAGACCAGCAAATCATAAAAAGCGCAATTGAGTCAGGAGCAAAAATATTGGTTTGGGGAGTTGCCGCAAAGAATCTTTCGGGTTTGAATGAAGTGTTGCCTTACTCAATCAAACTTACCGATCGTGAAACAACTTCGTTCATATTAAAATCAGCTGATCCGATGTTGGCAGAACTGGGAAATAAAGACTTTTATTTTACCGAGCTTACTCGCAGGCCTGTTATGACAGCCGGATTAAGCGGCGAATTCGTGAAAAACGGAACCGTTCTGGTTGAAGCCTGTAATACTGACTGGAGAAGATGGAATTCTCGTCCTGAATACCTCAAAACCGCGGCAGTTTATCGCAGCGAAGAGGAAGCCAAACCGGAAGGTGCGGCTATCGTAAAAGCTACGTCTGATAACACTGATTTTTATGTAAGTAGTATTGATTTGTTACAACTCAAATCGGAGGGAGAGGGGCTGTTCAAAAGTCTTTTAACCAACCTCGGAGTGCAGTTGGAAGAAGTACCTGTAAATAGTTTGCATGCTTTGTCGGCCGGCGGTGAACTGGAGCGGGCATTAGTTCTTGGTCTGGAAGCAGGCTATGAGAAAATGACGAACGATCAGTTTACTGATCAGCTAGAAAAGAACGGTGCATCTGAAATGGTGCAGACCAGCGCAGAAGGTTTCCTTGAATTTGGCAGGAAAGAAGAAGCTGCAATCAGTTTCTGGGTTTATAGTCCCCGTTCGATGGTTGACCTGTTAGTGGAGCCGGATATGCCGAAACTGGATTTGAGGGTAGAAGGCAATCAGGAAGCAAGCATTTTTGTAAACGGAAAATCTTTTGCTGCTGCCTCAGGTACTCAGAGGCTTGAGAACCTTCCGCTTGAAAAAGGTTGGAACCATCTTTTCGTAAAACTAAAAAGACAGGAAGGCAAAAGAGACTGGCGGACAAAAATAAAGCTTGAATCGAATAAGGAAGAGTTTTTAAGGGAGATGAATTCTTCTGTAGGACAATAAACCTTTGCAAAAATTGAATTAAAAGAACTAAAGTGTTTAATCGTAAATATCCTTGAAATATGAGATATCTAATAAAAAGTTTTTTTCTGAGTTTGTTTATTGCTGTTTTGATCAGTTTAGGACAATCATCGGTTGCCAATGACTTAAAGAAAGGAAAACTAAAGGACAAAGATCATATTGTCATTACCGGAGAATGTGCGGACAATAGCCAGTTCGATTATCCTTTTCAAAACCCTGATCTTTCGTTTGAAGAACGGGTAAATGATTTAGTTGGCAGATTAACGCTTGAGGAGAAAATTGGTCAGATGATGCACAATGCTCCGGCGATAGACCGCTTGGGAATTTCAAGGTATAATTGGTGGAACGAATGTTTGCATGGAGTAGGCAGATCCGGAATTAACGTAACTGTTTTTCCTCAGGCAATTGGAATGGCGGCTACTTTTGATGATGAGGCGCTTCTTAAAATGGCTGCAATAACGTCGGATGAGGCACGTGCTATTCACCATGAATCGAACAGGACAGGACAGGAGGGGCAACAATATCGCGGACTTACATTTTGGACTCCCAATATTAATATTTTTCGTGACCCAAGATGGGGGCGTGGACAAGAAACTTATGGTGAAGATCCATACCTGACAACACAAATGGGAAAAGCCATGGTACGCGGATTGCAAGGAGATGACCCTAACTATTTAAAGGTTTCTGCCTGTGCAAAGCATTTTGCCGTACATAGTGGTCCGGAACCTGGGAGGAATAAATTTGATGTTGCTGTTAATACTTGCGAACTATGGGATACTTACCTGCCAGCATTTGAAGCTTTGGTTACTGAAGCAAATGTGTCGTCTGTGATGTGTGCTTACAACCGATACGACGGACAACCATGTTGCGGAAACGATTTATTAATGATGGATATTCTACGTAATCAATGGGAGTTTGATGGTTACGTCACGTCGGATTGTGGTGCAATAAATGATTTTTTTGCCAATCACAAAACACATCCAAATCCGGCAAGTGCCGCTGCCGATGCAGTACTTCATGGGACTGATTTGGAGTGTGGAGGTGTTTACCGGAATCTTGCAGAGGCGGTTAAAAACAAGCAGATTACTGAAGATGAAATTGATGTATCGGTGAAGCGTTTGTTTATGACAAGGATGAAATTGGGAATGTTTGATCCTGAAGGTATTGCTCCTTATTCTGATATTCCGATGAGCGTTGTTGAGTCGAAAGGCAACAAAGAACATGCTTTGAAAATGGCGAGAGAGTCGATGGTGCTACTTCGTAACAATAAAAAATTTCTTCCCCTTTCACCCAAAATTAAAAAAGTGCTTGTAATGGGGCCAAATGCAAATAACGAGGAAATTTTACTTGGAAATTACAACGGAGTTCCATCTGAAACCATAACTCCTTTCGAGGCTATTAAAGCAAAGAATCAGATTGAAGTTTCTTATGTACAGGGAACATCTTATGTAAATGAAGATAAAGATATGGAAGCTGAGGCTTTGGCATCCATCAAAAATGCCGATTTGGTAATTTTTGTTGGAGGGATTTCTCCAAGGCTTGAAGGAGAAGAAGGAGACGCGGGCAAAGATGGTTTGGATGGATTTATTGGCGGCGATCGTACAAACATTGCATTGCCTGCAATTCAAACCGAAATGATGAAAAAAGTGAAAGCTGCCGGGAAACCACTGGTTTTTGTCTGTATGTCGGGAAGTGCCATTGGTTTTGAATGGGAAGCACAAAATGCCGACGCAATTATTCAGGCCTGGTACGGGGGACAGTCAGCGGGAACTGCTGTTGCTGATGTGATTTTTGGCGATTATAATCCTGCCGGACGTTTGCCACTTACTTTCTACCGCAATTTAAACGATTTGCCTCCAATCGAAGATTATTCGATGACAAACAGTACCTATCGCTACTACAACGGCGAAGTACTTTATCCTTTTGGTTTTGGATTGAGCTATACTGATTTTGACTACAAATGGGGAAGCAAACCAAAATCAATTTATACTGAAAACGAGACGATTTCTTTTTCTGTAAAAATTAGGAACGCTGGTAAGCTGGACGGAGATGAAGTGGTTCAGGCTTACATAAAATATCCTGAAGAAATAGGATTGCCAAAAGAGGAGTTACGGGAATTCAAAAGATTGAACCTTCGTGTTGGTGACGAGAAGGAAGTAACAATGACTATTTCTGTGAACGATCTGAAAAAATGGAATGAAGTTCATAACGAAAAAGAGTTGATAAAGGGGGAGTATTCTTTATTTATTGGAGGAAATTCAGCCGACAGCCAACTTAGTTTCGATTTTAAGGTAGCGAATTAACATGAATACAGTAACGAATTATTCTTAAAATATCGGTATTGGTTTTATGGAACCACAAGTGAATGAAATCGGCAAAACAATATCCCGATAAAATTCAAAAGAAGAATGTTTTAAATAAAAAAACGCTTTAAAGCGACAAACCTAAATAAAGATGACTTTAAAAAAAATGAAAATTAGTTTAGCTCAGGAAATTAAGGAAAAATCAAACTATAAAGCTGGCTTTGTTATTTTGTTTCTGTTTTTATTTGTGTTGTCGGGAACAATTTCTGCACAAAGTTTCACTGCTGCAACAGCTTCAACAAATCAGCCTGAAGCCGGAAAGGCATTTGACGCAAATAAGAAAACAGGATGGGAACTAAGTAACGAGGACCTGACAAAAGACCAGTACATTATGTTTGTGCTGGCATCGCCCGGCGATGTAAAAGAGGTGCATTTGCAGGCAGATGGTTTTAGCGCTGAGAATCTGAAAAAAATGATGGATTTGTATATCACTTACGATCCAATGAATCTTGGTGAACCTCTCGATTTTGATATTAAAGGCAAGGGGAATTTTGTGTTGTCTTTTGCCCCAAAATACGGAGCACATTTGCGTTTGCAATTCAAGCGGGGCATTGCAACTTCCACCGTATCTCTAAATGAAGTGGGAGTATCTTATGCTGAGGCTGAAACAAAGGCGGTTGAAGGAGATCGTCCCTGGATGGATGCTGATTTGCCGGTTAAAGCACGTGTTGATCTGCTACTGGCCGCTATGACACCGGCTGACAAAATGGAACTTTTAAGAGAAGGGTGGGGTATTCCCGGAATTCCTCATTTGGGGATCCCTTTTTTAAATAAAGTGGAAGCTATTCATGGCTATTCATACGGAAGCGGTGCAACTATTTTTCCACAGGCAATTGGTTTGGGAGCGAGCTGGGACAAAAAACTGGCAGAAGAAGTTGCCGGCGTAATCGGAGACGAGACAAAAGCCGCACATACCTTACAGGCCTGGTCGCCGGTTTTAGATGTTGCACAGGATGCCCGATGGGGACGCTGCGAAGAAACATATGGCGAGGATCCGGTTCTGGTTTCACAGATTGGAGGCGCGTGGATCAAAGGATATCAATCAAAAGGATTACTGGTTACCCCCAAACATTTTGCGGCTCATGGTGCCCCGCTCGGAGGTCGTGACTCGCATGATATTGGTCTTTCAGAACGAGAAATGAGGGAAATTCACCTGGTACCTTTTCGTCATGTTTTCAGAACATACAATTGCCAGTCGGTAATGGAGTCTTATTCCGATTACCTGGGAGTTCCGGTTGCCAAAAGCAAGGAATTACTGCACAGGATTTTACGTGAAGAATGGGGCTTTGAAGGTTATATTGTTAGTGACTGCGGAGCCATTGGTAATATGACCAGCCGCAAGCATTATGTTGCGAAAGATGAAGTGGAGGCGGCAAATCTTGCATTGGCTGCAGGTATTGCAACTAACTGCGGCGATATTTACAATAACAAATCAGTGATTGAAGCGGCCCAAAACGGAGAATTGGATATGGAGGCTCTTGATGCAGTTTGTAGCAGCATGCTGGAGACAATTTTCAGAAACGGGCTTTTTGAGGATAATCCTTCAAAGCCTTTAGACTGGAATACAATTTACCCGGGCTGGAACAGTCCTGAGCACAAGGAAATGGCTCATCTGGCAGCTTTGAAATCAATTGTTTTGTTGGAAAACAAAAACGAAATTCTCCCGTTTTCAAACGATTTAAAGTCGATTGCAGTAATAGGCCCCGGAGCAGATGATCTTCAACCCGGAGATTACACCGCCAAACTACAGGAGGGACAATTGAAATCAGTATTAACAGGCCTGAAGCAAAGAGCCGGAGATAACATAGAAATCAATTTTGCCAAGGGATGTGAATTTATTTCAGATAAGGAAGAAGATTTTAATGAAGCTTTGGAAGCTGCCAAAAGTTCGGATATTGCCGTTCTTGTTTTGGGTGATTGCTCAACAAGTGAATCGACACAGGGCATAAAAAAGACATCGGGAGAAGCAAATGACTATGCAAGTCTGATTTTGCCTGGAAACCAGCAAAAGCTGCTTGAAGCTGTTTGTGAAACAGGAAAACCGGTTATTCTGGTTCTTCAGGTTGGCCGCCCTTATAACCTCTCTTATGCAAAAGAACATTGTGCCGCAATTTTAGTAAACTGGCTACCCGGACAAGAAGGTGGCCCTGCAACAGCCGATGTTTTGTTTGGCGATTATAATCCTGCCGGCCGTTTGCCAATGACTTTCCCGAGAGATGTGGCGCAGTTGCCCTTGTACTACAATTTCAAAACTTCCGGGCGTGGTTACAATTATGTTGACATGCCATTTTATCCTTTATATTCTTTTGGCTATGGCTTGAGCTACACAAACTTTAATTATTCGAACCTGAAAGTAAACGAAAATGCTGATGGCACAGTTGACATCGCAGCTACGGTTACAAATGTAGGTGAACGCGATGGGGAAGAAGTGGTTCAGTTGTATGTAACCGATATGTATGCCAGTGTGAAAACGCGTGTGATGGAGTTAAAAGACTTTGACCGTATTCAGCTGGCGGCAGGAGAATCCCGTGAAATACAATTTAAATTGACACCCTACCAGTTGTCGTTGTTAGATGAGAACATGGACAGGGTAGTTGAAAGCGGACAGTTCAAAATTCTGCTTGGAGGGAAAAGTCCTGAATATGTTGCTGCCGACCGGATTAAGGATAGTGTAGGTTTTGAAACTTCAGCAGATGGCGTTTCAACAATGCTAAACTACACCCATTCTTTTAAAGCAGACTTTGATTTGAGTTTTGCCCAGATCGATCAGGCTACAGTGGAAGGTAAAACACTGGTAAATATCAATGTGAAAAATGATGGAACCATTACAGATGTCGGCAAAGTGAAAATATTTGTAGACGGAGTTCAACAGGAAGAAATTCATCATTATGAGTTGACTCCTGGTGAAGAAAAAATAATTCAATTTAAATTAGAAGGGCGTAATATGAAAAATTTGGTGGCTGTTGCCAAATACAAAAGCATCGCGCAAACTTTGTAATTAAAAACTAATCAAATACAAGAATGAAAAATAATCTGATTATCATTTCACTTTTGCTCGTAAGCTGGGCAGTTGGGGCTCAAAACGTAAATTCGCCTGCCAGTCAGCGTGAAGGCAGAATCACAGCAAGATGGGCTGACCGGGCAGAAGTTAAAAACGGTGCATCAAAGCCCGACGGTCAATATGTTTTATGGTATCAGCAACCTGCTAAAATATGGGAGGAAGCTATGCCGCTTGGTAACGGAACACTGGGAGCAATGGTTTTTGGTGGTGTTGCCGACGAGCGAATTCAGTTAAACGAAAGTTCGTTGTGGGACGGTTATCCGCTGGATCCAAACGATCCTTCATCAACTGAGTATCTTCCTGAAGTACAACGCTTGCTTTTTGAAGGTAAGAATAACGAAGCTGTGAAATTGGCAGAGCAACACATGATGGGACGTCCCCGCGGAGTGAAGCCTTTTCAGTCGTTGGGCGAGCTTTGGTTTGACACGCCAATTCTGAACGTTTCGAATTATGTCAGGAGTCTGGATTTGGCAACTGCGGTAACAACCACCAGTTTTTCTGCTGACGGAGCAGATTATAGCAGAGAAGTTTTTATTTCGCCGGTTGACAAAGTGATGGTTGTTCATTTTACAACAAAGGGCAAAGACGGAATTAGTTTCAATCTTACTTTAACGCGACAAAAAGATGCGGTTTGCGAACCCGTTTCAGGAGATTCAAATTCAATAGTAATGAAAGGTCAAATCGATACTAAAGATGAGACCGGCAAACAGCGAGGCCTGAGTTTTGCTGCCCAGGTAAAAGCCATTACAAAGGGCGGAAAAGTAGAGCTTGAAAATGATGTGTTGAAAGTATCGGGTGCAAAAGAAATAACATTGCTGGTAAGCGGTGCCACAAACTATCCGGGTTTGGATAAAATGTTGGAAGGTGCCGATCCTTCGATTGACCCGGCTGCTATCTGTGCCGAAACAATTGCAAAAGCTGAATCGAAAAGCTACAAAAAATTAAAAGCAGACCATATTGCAGAACACCAGCGTTTATTTAACCGTGTTGGTTTGACTTTAGGTAAAACAGAAGCTTCAACATTGGCACTTCCAACGGACAAGCGCTTGGAATTGGCCAGAGAAAAAGGAACTCCCGACAACGGTTTGGTAGAAACTTTCTTTCAGTTTGGACGTTATTTGCTTATTTCAAGTTCGCGTCCGGGAACGATGCCTGCAAACCTGCAGGGAATCTGGGCATGGCAAATGAACCCGCCGTGGAATGCCGACTACCACACTAACATCAATTTTCAGATGAACTACTGGCCGGCAGAAATCACCAACCTTTCAGAATTGCACATGCCAATGTTCGATTTAATGGATGCATTGGTAGAACCGGGTGCCAAATCCGCAAGAGTGCTTTACGGAGCTGATGGCTGGGTGGTGCACCACCTTACCGATGCTTGGGGATTTACAGCGCCTGCTGATGGGCCGCAGGGAATTTGGCCAATGGGAGCTGCGTGGCTTGCCCAACACCCCTGGGAACATTACGCGTTCACAGGCGATGAAGCATTCCTGAAAGAGAGGGCTTATCCTTTAATGAAAGGTGCTGCTGAGTTTATTTTTGATTTTCTGATAGAAGCGCCGGAAGGCACAGCTTGTCCGGGAAAACTGGTAACCAACCCTTCGTATTCACCCGAAAATGCTTTCTTTTTACCTGACGGAAGTACAACGGTTTTTACCTACGGTGCCACAATGGACCTGGAAATCATCCATGATTTGCTGACACACTGTATTAAAGCCTGTGATATTTTGGGTGTAGATGCCGCTTTCAAGCAAGAGCGTGAAGAAACGCTGGCGAATTTGGCCCCAATCCGAATAAGCGAGAAAACCGGTAGAATTATGGAGTGGGCAGAAGACTATAAAGAAGTAGAACCACATCACCGTCATACTTCACATTTATTTGGCCTGCACCCCGGAAACCAGATCACAACTTTGGGAACGCCGGAACTGGCTGAAGCAGCGCGTAAAACGTTGATAGCCCGTGGCGACGATGGAACAGGCTGGGGATTGGCCTGGAAAATAAATATGTGGAACCGCCTGCAGGATAGCGATCATGCCTATAAACTGCTTTCTGTATTGCTGGCATCGAAAACATTGCCAAACCTGTTCGACAATCACCCACCTTTCCAGATTGACGGAAACTTTGGTGCAACAGCAGCTATTGCTGAAATGTTGTTACAAAGCCAGTCGCAAAATGAAGACGGCAGTTATAATCTTCAATTGTTGCCATCATTGCCAACGCCGTTAAAAGACGGATCGGTAAAAGGACTAAAAGCAAGAGGGGGATTTGTTGTTGATCTGAATTGGAAAGACGGCAAAGTAACCCACGTTAGTATTCTTTCTGAAAATGGCAATCCTCTGCATGTTTCCGATGGAACAAATAAGTATGATGCTGAAACAGCTCAAAACGAAATAATAAAACTGGATGAATCACTTAACAAAAAATAAAATGAAACAATTAGTAAAAATAGCGCTGTTTGTGTTAGCAATAGCGTTTTTAGCTTCCTGTACAACAAGTACAGCAGAATCCGGTTCTGTGGCAAAAGAACCGGTCGAATATGTCAATCCGTATATGGGAAACATCAGCCATTTGCTGGTGCCAACTTTTCCAACAATTCATTTACCAAACAGCTTATTGCGTGTATATCCCGAGCGTCGTGATTATACTGAAATTGAATTGAATGGTTTACCTTTGATTGTAACCAGCCACCGCGGAAGTTCTGCTTTTAATTTAAGTCCTTTTCAGGGCGAAGAGCGCGAGTTGAGGCCGGTCATCCAATTTCGTTATGACCAGGAAGAACTGACTCCTTATTCCTATTCAGTTTACCTCGATGAACAAAATATCCAGGTTGATTATGGTCTATCGCATCAATCGGCAGTCTACGAAATTCAGTTTGAGAAAGATGCTCCCGCCTATTTAATTCTGAATTCCAAAAACGGAGGGATGAACTGGGATGGGAAAGCCATAAGCGGTTACCAGTTGATAGAAAATAATACGAAAGTTTATTTGTATATGGTGCCGGCAGAGTTGCCACAGCAGGTTTCCAGCTTAAACCGATCGGGACTTTCAGAAGCAACCAGTGCCGAAGGACGAAATGCCAGTCTGGTACTAAAATATCCGGCGGGAACAAAAACACTTGCCTTACATTATGGAATTTCCTTTATCGACGAGCAGCAGGCCAAAGCCAACATGGAGCGTGAAGTAGCAGGGAAAACTGTTGCAGCACTTCAGGAAGCCGGGCGTGCAGCCTGGAACGACGCTTTAGGGAAAATAGCGGTAAAAGGCGGAACCAACGATGAACAAACGGTTTTTTACACCTCGCTTTACCGTTGTTACGAACGTCCGGTTTGTATATCTGAAGGTGGCCGTTATTACAGTGCTTTCGACGGAACAGTGCACGAAGACAACGGCCGTCCGTTTTATACCGACGACTGGATCTGGGATTCTTACCGTGCACACCATCCGTTAAGAGTTTTGATCGATTCGAAAAAAGAAGAAGATATCCTGAATTCATTTGTATTGATGTCGGAACAAATGGATAATTTCTGGTGGCCAACTTTCCCTGAAATCACAGGCGACAGCCGCCGTATGAACTCGAACCACGGTGTGGCATCGGTAATTGATGCTTACCGCAAAGGCCTGCGTAACTTCGATCTTGAAAAAGCATACGAAGCCTGTAAAGGTGCGATTACCGAAAAAACTTTGGCACCCTGGTCGGGAATGCCAGCCGGTAAAATGGACCAGTTTTATAAAGACCATGGTTACATTCCTGCCTTGTACGAAGGCGAAAAAGAAACCATTCCGGAAGTACATTCTTTCGAACGTCGTCAGCCGGTAGCTGTAACTTTAGGTACATCGTACGACGAGTGGTGTTTGTCGCAAATTGCTGAGGAGCTTGGAAAAGACGAAGATGCCGAATACTTTAAAAAAGCATCTTTCAACTACCGTAACATTTTCAACGAAGAAACTAAATTCTTTCATCCAAAAGATAAGGACGGGAAATTCATTGAACCATTTGATTATAAATTTTCAGGAGGCATGGGGGCCCGTGGTTACTATGGCGAGAACAATGCCTGGGTTTACCGTTGGGATGTTCAGCACAATATTCCCGATCTGATTAATTTGATGGGAGGAAATGAGGAGTTTGTGAAAAATCTGGATGCGATGTTCACCGAACCTTTGGGACGTGGAAAGTATGCATTTTATGCTCAGTTGCCTGATCACACTGGTAATGTAGGGCAGTTTTCAATGGCCAACGAACCTTCGTTGCATATTCCGTATTTATATAATATGGCTGGTCAGCCATGGAAAACACAGAAGCGCCTACGTAAATTGTTGCACGAATGGTTCCGTAACGATTTGATGGGCGTTCCCGGCGATGAAGACGGAGGTGGCATGTCGGCTTTCGTTGTATTTTCTTCCATGGGCTTTTACCCTGTAACACCGGGTGAACCCGTTTACACCATTGGAAGCCCGATGTTTGAACACGTTTCCATTACTCTTGAAAACGGAAAGACATTTGAAGTTGAAGCAACAAATGCTTCAGATGTAAATAAATACATACAGTCGGCAAGCTTGAACGGCGAAGCACTGGATACGCCATGGATTTCGCACGAAGATATTCAGAACGGAGGTAAACTGGTTTTCGAAATGGGCCCAAAGGCAAACAAAATGTGGGGGCTTGAATAGATTCGTTTTTCTATAGATTTGAGTTTTAATGTTAAGCCTGTGAGTTGTTTAATTCGCAGGCTTTTTTTATTTACATCAATTAACAACGGAATTATTGAGTTAAATCTACTATCCTTGAAATGTAGCACTTCCAAAACTTTCATGATAAGATCTTCGGACAACTGGTATAGTAAAAACATGAAAATCTCGCTAATGCTGATTCCGGATAAGTACTGCTTCGTAAAAGAGCATTGGTAGAAACGGTAAACGATGAATTGAAAAATATTTGCTCAATTGAGCATTCCCGCCACAGATCTTTCGAAAACTTCATCACAAACCTGATTTCAGGATTAATTGCCAATAGCTTTTTCCCTAAAAAGCCTGCAATAAAATATGAGGTGATCAAAACCGATCAAATTGCTCTATTTTAAAATCGAATTCAGGTTAATCGAAAGTCAATTAAATAGTAATGTATTTGTTTGTGAAATTTCGTTCCCCAAAATTGACGAAAAATCATCTTATTCCGGTCTTGGGTGGTCACTTTGGCCGTTTTTCTCATTCCGGCCTTCCCTTTACGATTAATTACAGGAGTCGCTTTTTCAATGATAAATTGCCGTGTTTGTTCTGCTTTATTGATAACGCAGTAAGAATAGATTAAGCGGTCTAAAATAAAAAGATGTTGAGGTGTTAAATTGGTGGGGTTTAACTAAAAATTAACAGACCAATAAGAGGTAAAATCTAAAACGGGAGAAAACAGTTGCCTTTTTGATAGGGGCATACTTTAAAAACTAATGGCAAGAAATACAGGAAAATAGACTGTGAATAATGTTTCAAGTTGCAACATTATTTATAGAGCTGCCCCAAAATTTAAAAATATCGGCACATTAGTTTTAGTCCGTCTTTTTCTTGCACATTAGTTTTGCTCAGCAACCAATAAAACAACAGAAGCTTTGATGAGAAACTTATTACTTACAATTAGCATTTTTATATGCAGTGGCTTGCAGGCCCAAAATATTTCTACTTACACTCAACGCTTAAACGAAAACTGGCAGTTTGTGCGCGAAGATTTAGGCGGTATATGGGAAGCAGTGAGGCCTGTAAAAGAAGGCCAGCCTGAGGCACTTCCGCTCTGGGAAGATATAGAATTACCACATTGTTTTAATGCCAGCGATGCTGTTGATCCGGACGTAAATTACTATGAAGGACCAGGTTGGTATCGGACAAAACTTCATATCGAAAATCCTTACGAAAATGGCAGGACACTGCTTTTATTTGAAGGGGGCGGACAAAAAACTGACGTTTATATCGGGACAGAAAAAGCAGGATCACACGTTGGCGGATACGACGAGTGGACCGTTGATATAACCGAACAACTCGGTAGTTTTCCAAGTGATTTTAATAATGTACCCCTAAGTATTCGCTGCGATAATTCACGTGATTTAGAAATGATCCCTTCTGATCTTTCTGATTTTAATGTTTATGGTGGTTTGTATCGCTATGTGAATCTTATTTATGTACCCGAAACTTATATCTCACAGGTGCATATTCAAGCTGTTATTGGTGATGATGAAAAAACAGGCCAAATAAAAATCGATGGCTTGTTAGCCGGAGACCGTTCAAATAAAACGCAGCTAAAGCTTCAGCTATTTAATCAGCAAAATGAGTTGGTTGAAGAAGAACTGATCAATACTGCAAACGAAACGTTCGAAAGAGAGCTGACCATTAAAAATCCGAAAGTTTGGTCTACAGACGACCCTTATTTATACAATATATCTATCGAGCTAACGGTAAACGGACAGCGTCAGAAATATACTGATCGTTTTGCTTTTCGTTCGTTTCGTTTTGAAGAAAAAGGACCATTCTATTTAAATGGCGAACGCTTGTTATTACGCGGAACGCATAGGCACGAAGATCATGCGGGAGTTGCTGCGGCAATGACTGAGGATATGATTCGCAAAGAAATGCAGATGATTAAAGATATGGGAGCCAACTTTATTCGGTTAGGACATTATCAGCAATCGCGCATTGTTCTTAATCTTTGCGACAGTTTAGGAATTCTTGTATGGGAAGAAATTCCTTGGTGCAGAGGAGGTTTGGGTGGCGCAATTTACCAGGAGCAAGCCAAAAGAATGCTGACCAATATGATTACCCAGCATTTTAATCATCCATCGGTAATAATGTGGGGGCTTGGTAACGAAAACGACTGGCCCGGAGATTATCCTGAATTCGATAAAAATGCCATTCGTGCTTTTATGTCGGAGTTAAACGATCTGGCACATCGTTTAGATAGTAGCCGAAAAACCAGCATCAGGCGTTGCGATTTTTGCAAAGATATTGTTGATGTTTACTCACCTTCGATTTGGGCCGGTTGGTACCGGGGAAAATACACCGAGTATAAAGATGTTTCGCTGGAGGAAATGAAAAGAGTGGACCGCTTTTTTCATGCTGAATGGGGAGCAAGCAGTCACGCAGGACGACACAGTGAGGATCCGGACATGGGGCTTGAGCATGTTAGAACGGGAGGTGGAGCAGACGAACGCTCGGGCGATGCAGCATTGGTAGGTGGACAGGCTCGTGTTTCGCGCGATGGCGACTGGACTGAAACCTACGCTTGTAATTTATTCGACTGGACTTTAAAAGAACAGGAAACGATGCCGTGGTTAACAGGTGCTGCTTTTTGGGCTTTTAAAGATTTTTCAACTCCAATTCGCCCCGAAAATCCAGTTCCTTATGTCAATCAGAAAGGAGTGGTAACACGCGACCTAACTCCAAAAGAAAGTTATTACGTTTTTCAATCTTACTGGAGCAAAAAGCCAATGGTCCACATTTATGGCCATACATGGCCTGTGCGCTGGGGTAAAGCCGGAGAATCGCGACTGGTAAAAGTATACTCTAATTGCGAAGAGGTGGAGTTGTTTCTAAACGGCAAAAGTCAGGGGATAAAAAAGCGTGATGCACAGAATTTCCCTGCAGCCGGGCTGTATTGGAACGTAGAATTCGAATCAGGAAAAAATCACCTTAAGGCAGTTGCCATTTCAACGAAAGAAAAATACGAGGATGAGTTTGAACTCGACTATCAAACCCAAACATGGTTGCCGGCTACACAACTGAAAATTGAAGAAATAGAAATCGATAAGCAGTATAGCTGGATAAAAGTTTCGGCTCTAGACCAAAACAAGGTGTTATGCCTTGATGCGCGAAACAAAGTGAGTTTTTCGGTTGCCGGCGATGTACAGCTAATCGACAATTTAGGAACTCCCAATGGTTCGCGGGTGGTTCAGCTTGCCAATGGAGTGGCAAAAATAAAAATCGAAAAAGAAGGAGAAAGATATAGTGTTGCAGTTCAGTCGCAGGGCTTAAAAACCGCACTACTGACTCAATAAATTTAAAACGAATAAAATTAATAATGAACAGTAGAGTACTATTCGCATTTTGTCTGGGGGCAATTATTTTAAGTAGTTGTTTAACGAAATCAACAAAGGAAAAGGCATACCAACCAGACTTATGGAGCGAACTTCAAGATCAGGAGTACATTCTGGTAAATAATGTAGATGAATTCCTGAAACATTCAACAGAAAGAGGAGAGATGGCCCCGCGTTCGCTAACACCGGAAGGCGATTTGGACATGGTGCCGTCGTCGAATTGGTGCAGTGGTTTTTTTGCCGGTTGCATGTGGCTGATGTACGAGCAAAGTAACGATCCTAAATGGAAAGAAAAGGCGGAAGAGTATACCGCTTTATTAGCCGATCAGCAATACAATGGTAATACCCACGATATGGGTTTTAAAATATTCAATAGCTACGGACAAGGCTATCGCTTAACACATAATCCGGAATACAGGGATGTTTTGGTACAGTCGGCCCAAACGCTGATTACACGCTTTAATCCAACAATAGGTTGTATCCGCTCGTGGGATCATAACCAGGATAAATGGCAGTTTCCAGTAATTATTGACAACATGATGAACCTGGAACTTTTGTTTTGGGCAACGCACGAAACCGGAGATTCGGTCTTTTATAATATAGCCGTATCGCACGCATTAACTACGCTTGAAAATCATTTCAGAGACGACTACAGTTGCTACCATGTTGTTGATTACGATTCAGAAACAGGAAAAGCAGTCGCCCATGCTACACACCAGGGTTTTAGTGATGCTTCTGCCTGGTCGCGGGGTCAGGCCTGGGCATTGTATGGGTATACAATGGTTTACCGCGAAACAGAAAATCCCGTTTTTCTGGAGCAAGCCAAACATATTGCGTCGTATATCCTTTCGCATCCGAATTTGCCCGAAGATTTAATTCCTTACTGGGATTTTGATGCTCCGCAAATTCCGAATGAACCACGCGATGTATCAGCCGCGGCAATAATTGCTTCCGCCTTGCTCGAACTGAAAAACTATGTTCCTGAGGAAAAAAATTACTACGAGGAAAAGGCATTACTCATTCTGAGCAACCTTACCGAAAAATACCGATCACCCAAAGGCCGTAATTACGGTTTTTTACTCACTCACTCAACCGGCTCGAAACCGCATGATTCAGAAGTAAACGTGCCGATTGTTTATGCCGATTATTATTACCTGGAATCATTAATTCGAAATGTATACCAATAAAAATTCATCTAATTAAATTTTGAGATTATGAAGAAGATTTTTAGACTTTTCATCTTTATGAATTGCTTAATGATGTTTCTGAGTCCTTCGTTGCAGGCTCAAAACAACAAATTAAGCGGCACAGTTTCCGACTCGGATGGGCTTCCCGTTCCGGGGGTTACTGTTATGATCAAGGGCACTACAAACGGCTCGATTACCGACGTTGACGGAAAGTACACGTTGGATGTCGCAGCAGACGACCAGACCCTTGTTTTTTCGTTTGTCGGTATGACAACAAAAGAAGTACCAGTTGAAGGCAAAACCATTATTGATGTTACCATGGAGCAAGCTGTGATAGGTTTGGAAGAAGTGGTTGCTGTAGGTTATGGCGTTCAGAAAAAGGTTAATCTTACGGGGGCTGTCAGCTCCATCGACGGAGAATCGATTGTACGCAAAGCTTCATCCGATGTATTAACTGCCATGCAGGGAGAGCTTCCAGGGGTAGCTGTTTTAAGAAGCAGCGGACAACCCGGAGCTGAAACTTCCGGCATTCGTATCCGTGGTTTTTCATCGGTAAACTCTACATCGGCGTTAGTATTGATTGATGGTGTTGAAGGAGATCTTACGCTTGTTAATCCTAACGATATTGAATCGATTTCGATTTTGAAAGATGCTGCTGCCGCTGCCATTTATGGTGCCAGGGCTGCTGCAGGTGTAATGTTAATTACCACAAAATCGGGAAGCAAAGACGGCGAAGTAAAAGTAAATTACAACGGTTACTATGGTATTAATGTGCCTGGTATTATGCCCGAGCGTGTTACTGCCTGGGAAGAACAGGATATGATTAATGATTCTCGTATTGCTTCCAAAGGTTCACCGGAATGGAACGAGGAACAGTCGTCGTGGGTAGCCAATTCAAATTTTAATTATCGTCCAAACATCTCGAAAGGACGTTGGGATTATTTTTCGGCCACAAACTGGGTTGACGAAGGAACAAAGGATTATACAACGCAACAAAGTCACTCTGTTTCTATCAGCGGTGGGAATAGGCAGACAAACTATCTGTTATCGGGTGGTTACTATACTAAAAATGGTTTGTTAAAGTATGGCCCGGATGGTTACGACCGTTACAACCTCAGGTTTAAATTAAATTCGGAAATTAATGAATATGTTTCAGTAGATGCACAGATTAATTATACCGGAGCTTTTACTGAAACCAATCCTTATGGCGTTAGATCTATTTTAGAGCGTTTGTATCGCATCAGGGCACGTCAGCCTATCTATGTTCCTGAAGAGGATATTAACGATACTCCGTATAACGGCGATTTACAGGTAAATCCAATTGATCTGATGATGAACGGTGGTATCACCAAAAACCGTTACGAATCGTACATGGGAAAAGGAAGTGTGACCATTCAGAATATTGTAAAAGGGCTGAAATTAAAAGTAAGTGCTTCGCGCCAAAACGGTTATTATAGTTCGCAGCAAAATCGTCGCCATTTGATTTGGTATAACATGACCGGAACCGGTATTCGCTTCCAGGCAAACAATCCGAACTCGTTGAGAAAAACGAAAAATTCAAGTTTTCACGATAATATTGAAACACTTTTAACCTACGAGTTTAGTACTGGCAAGCACAATTTCAATGTGCTGGCAGGTACTACTTACGAAAATTACCGTAAAGACGAAATTTCGGGATTGGCTAAGAATCTGAATTCAAACGATTTCTTTTCTTTTAATTATTACGATGCTTCAGAGCCCACAAATACCGATCTGTCAGATAAAATTGAAACCTGGGCGATGAACTCGTATTTTGGCCGTTTTAACTACAACTACGATAATCGCTATATTTTTGAAGCCAACGTACGTTACGATGGTAGTTCGCGTTTGGCACCGGGAAACCGTTGGGAAATATTCCCTTCGTTTTCGGCAGCCTGGAGGGTAACCGAAGAAGACTGGTTTGACTTTGAACCTATTTCAAATTTAAAACTAAGAGGATCGTGGGGGCAGTTAGGTAACGGAGCTGTTCTTAGCCTTTACGACTATATCGCAACCATTTCAAGCGGTACTCAAATTACTGATGCTTACTATTATCAGAACGAGCTCGCTTCTAAATCAAAAAGCTGGGAAACCATCGAAACGTCTAACATTGGTCTTGATCTTGGTTTCTACAACAACCGCCTGTCATTTACCGGCGATTATTACTGGAAATTCAATAAAAATATGTTGGCGCCGTACCAGTTGCCAAGTTTAATTGGTATTAATGTTCCGTATTCGAATGTTGGTGAATTAAAAACCTGGGGTTGGGAGTTTGAAGTAAAATGGCAAGACCAGATCAATGAGTTATCGTATCAGGTGGCACTCAATGTTTCTGATAGCCAAAACGAATTGGTAAAATACGAAGGAAAAAATATTGTAACACCGGGCACTGTTGGATTAATTGAAGGTTATCCGCTAAACACTATTTGGGGATACAAAACTGATGGTTACTGGACAAGCCGCGATGAATACCTGGCTTATAAAGAGGCTAATCCCGGCTACAAAAGTTTTAACGACTCAAAAGTTGCAGGGGGCGATGTAAAATATGTGGCCCAGGGAGCTCCAGACCACGAAATTAGTGCCGGCGATGGTACACCTGAAAGTCCGGGCGACCTGGTTAACTTAGGTACATCAAACGGCCGTTATTTATTTGGTCTTAACCTGTCGGCTCAGTACAAAGGTTTCGATTTCTCTGCGTTCTTCCAGGGTGTAGGAAAAAGAACCTTCCTGGTAGCAACTTCAACGATTGCTCCTTTATTCCAGACTTCTACCATGCCATGGTCAATTCACCGCGACTACTGGACTGAAGATAACCAGGATGCTTACTGGCCGCGTATGTACGATGCCAGAGGCAACGACTTTAACTACAAACCTTCTGACAAGTGGGTGCAAAACGGCGCCTATATCCGACTGAAAAATATTCAGGTAGGATACACGCTGCCAATTAATAAAAATATTATCGAAAAAGCCCGGGTATATGTTTCCGGAACCGATGTTTGGGAACACTCAAAAGTATTGTCGGTATTCGACCCCGAGGTTGGAAACAATGCCAGTGCAAGTTATTATCCGTTCTTCCGCACCTGGTCGCTGGGTCTTAACGTAACATTTTAAATCTTGAAAATCATGAGAAGAATATATTCATTACTACTAATAATTATGTTGTTCATGGTAAGCTGTGATTTAGACAGGTTACCTGAAACAACATTTTCGGACAGTGCTTTCTGGAAAACAGAAACTGATTTAAGAGGAGCTAATACCCGCTTGTATAATCAATTAGGAGGTTATTCGCACGATACTCGTTCTGATGAATTAGTAAGGGTTTCACAAGACGGCATTTCAAGTGGAAACTGGACAGTACCTTCTACATCCGGTTCGTGGAGCAATCCGTATAAAGCAATTTTTACTGCAAATAACATCATTGGTAAAGCGGTAAACGCCGAATTAAGCGAAGCAATAATTAATCGTTGGCTTGCTGAAGCTTATTTCTTCAGAGCTTATTTTTATTTCGATTTAGTAAAGAAATATGGTGATGTGCCGTTAATTCTAAAAGCGATTGACGATACCAACGATGAACTGCTTTACTCGGCCCGTACTCCACGCGAAGAGGTGATTCAACAATGCTATGATGATCTGGATTTTGCAGCCGACTGGTTACCGGAAATTGATGAGCTTACCGGTGCCGACTGGGGCCGCGTTTCACGTTCGGCAGCTCAGGCGCTTAAAGTAAGAGTTGGTTTGTACGAAGGTACATTCTCTAAATACCACAATCTGGGAAGCAACTATCAAAGTCATCTGCAGGAGGCAGTTAGCGCAGCTGAAGCTATCATTACCGAGGATAAGCATTCTTTATATCCTGATTTTCAGAATCTTTTCCTGTTTGATGGAGAAGGCAGACAAAACAAAGAGAACATTTTTGTTAAAGTATATGGGCCAAACGGCGAAGGTACGGTAACACACAATAACAGTCGCCAAATGGAAAATACAGTTTCGGTTACACGCCAAATGGTTGATATGTTTTTGTACAGCGATGGATTGCCAATGGGCAAAACAACGATGAGAGTATCGCCTGAAACCAGTTTCGATGATGTATTTGAAAACCGCGACCCACGTCTTTCGATGACAGTTTATAAACTAGGTGAAGAAGCTTACAAAGGACCATACGTTCCTTTTGAAAATCAACATGGCTATGGTTACTCGCTAAAAAAAGGCTTCCTGGTTTCGGAATGGGAAACCAACAGCCGTGAAACCATTGATAAAATGTTGATTCGCTATGCCGAAGTATTGATTTCGTATGCTGAAGCACTTTACGAACTAAACGGTTCAATTAGCGATGCCCAGTTAGATTTAACCGTAAATGCATTGCGCGAGCGTGTTGGTTTTGATGCTCGTTTAACCAATGCATTTGTAACAGGCAATAACTTATCGATGCTTGATGAGATTCGGCGTGAACGTGGTATCGAACTGCTTGATGAAGGTTTCCGCTACAACGATATTATTCGCTGGAAAATAGCTGAAGACGTGTTACCAAAAGCAATAATTGGTGCTAAATATGTTGAAAGCGAAACATCAAAAGCAAGAGTCGACATTGACAACCGCTTAACCGATGCAAATGGTATGTTAGACGGAGAGCAGGCATACGACCAGGTTGATATGTATGTTATTGAAAAAGCGGGAGATCGTAATTTCGATCCCCAAAGAGACTATTTATACCCGGTGCCATTAAACGAAATCTCATTATCGGGTGGTGCTGTTATTCAAAATCCTGAATGGGAATAAACTTTAAAAACGATTGATAATGAAAAATATAATATTACTACTTATAGCATTTGTTTCAATTTCAAGCTTATTCGTTAGCTGTGATGAAGATGAATGGAGCAATGGCGATCCGGCCTACGATCATGTCTACTATGTTGGATTTGAGGATTGGGCCGACTATAAAAACTCGGTTAAGTTCAATGTAAATCAAGGTGATACTGTTGGAATACCGGTGCAGTTTTTTAGTGAAAATGCATTAACGGTAGATGTGGTAACTTACTACTATATTGCCGGAGATTTACAGTTAGGTGTTGATTTCGAGGTGGTTGATGCCAGTGGAAGTGCATTGATACCTGATAGTAACGGTGCTTTTTCTTTAATTTGGCCCGAGGCAACAAAAGGAGTTCAGCGGGTATATGTAAAGGCTCTTTCAACGGGGGCAACAGGATCATTCCTGGTGCAAACCTTTGATCCTGCCGATGCAGAAGGTATTTCCTATACTAATACTGTAAATAATGTTACCAACGACTACGAGGTAAGAGCGTTTACTCAAAACTATAAGGTCACGGTTAATATAAAGTAATTTACGTGAGCGATTTTTTAAATAAAGGGAAGTAGTGTGTACTTCCCTTTATTTTTTATGATTGAATACGAATTTGAACTGTAATTATGAAATCAAAATTTTTCTTAATATGTCTGATTCTTGTGTTGGGAAAAAGTTATGGACAGCGCATTATCAGGACTGAAAACAGCGGTTGGACATTCACTTCAAGCCTGAACGCTGAAGAGCGCAAAGTTGTTAACCTGCCACATACCTGGAATGCTGAAGATGCCATTACCAAAGGCGGGGATTATTACCGGGGTGTGGCGACCTACCAAAAAAATATTTTTGTAGGAGAGGAGTGGAAAGACAAACGTTTGTATTTAAAGTTTGAAGGGGTTAACCAGGTTGCCAGTCTTTTTCTGAATGACAAATTGGTGGGCAAACATATCGGAGGTTACACCGGCTTTGTTTTTGATATTTCCGATTTTGTAACAATTGGCAGTAATAACCATATTCGTTTAGAGTGTGACAACAGTTATAATGCCGATGTGCCGCCACTTTCTGCTGATTTCACTTTTTACGGTGGTGCTTATCGCGATGTATACCTCGTTGTAACTAATCCTGTACATTTTTCATTGGAAGATGGGGCAGGTCTTTTAATTCGTACACCAGAGCTTAGTGAAAATAATGCAAAAGTACATCTGACAAGCAATGTGAAGAATTATCTTCCGAAACAGGCGAATGTAATGGCAGATTTGACAATATTCTCTCCTGATAATAAGATCGCTTATTCAGGAAGTAAAAGCCTTAACCTGGCCGGAACAGATGTAAACAAGGTTGATTTCGAGTTTAACGTGGACAATCCTGACCTGTGGAGCCCCGAGTCGCCAAATTTATACCGTGCCGAACTTAAATTAATTGATATGGGGACACAGGACACACTGGATGCTGTGTCTGAAGATTTTGGTTGCCGATGGTTTTCTGTCGACCCGGAAAAAGGATTTTTTCTCAATGGTAAGGCTTACCGCTTAATGGGAGTAAGCAGGCATCAGGATTATGCAGGTTTGGGAAATGCTTTACCCAATAAAATTCATGAAACGGATTTGAAAATGATAAAGGATATGGGGAGCAATTTTATTCGCCTGGCGCATTATCCGCAAGATCCGGCTGTTTATGAATGGTGCGATAAGCTCGGAATAATTGTTTGGAGCGAGATCCCAATTGTTAATCAAATTACCGAGAGTCCTTCGTTTTTTGAAAACTGTCTGCAAATGCAAAAGGAGAACGTTTTACAAAATATCAATCATCCATCGGTGATGATGTGGGGATATATGAACGAAGTATTTCTGCGCTTACCTTTTAACAGGCAAACAACGCAACAGGAAAAAGATAAATATGTTGAGGCAGCTGTAGAACTTGCCAGGCAGTTAAACCAGGAAACAAAAGATTTGGATCCATCACGCCTGACTGTTATGGCGTTACACCAGAGCCAATTATACAACACGAGCGGAATTGCCGATATACCTGATATTATTGGATGGAACCTGTATATGGGCTGGTATGGCGGTAAGATGGAACAACTGGGTGAGTTTTTGGATAAAGAACATCGTGAGCATCCGAAACGACCGGTATTAATTTCGGAGTATGGTCCCGGTGCTGATATTCGCATTCAAACAGATAATCCTTATGCCTGGGATTACAGCGAGGCCTACCAGATTGACATGCACGCGAGTTATGTAGATCAGGTTTTTGAAAGACCCTATGTAGTAGGAATGGCTGCCTGGAATTTTGCAGACTTTGGCTCTGCTTCCCGGGTCGACGCAATTCCGGCAATTAACCAGAAGGGCCTTTTAACATTCGATAGAATACCCAAAGACATCTATTACTATTACCAGAGCAGATTGCTTCAGAAACCGTTTGTTTACTTATCCGGCGAGCACCGTCAAACTTATTATTGCAAAGAGGACAGTACGGGGATGGGTACCGTAAACCTTTACTTGTTTTCAAACTGCGAAAACGTACATCTTGTTATTGACGGAAAGGACGAATTTACAACCGTGCCGGAAAATGGCGTTTCACGATTAAAATTGCAATTGGATGAGGGCACACATACAGTTACTGCAAGTGCTGATGGTGAAAGTTTTAGCCGCCAATTGGATGTGAAATTTCGTTCGAACTTACTGAACGGCATCGACATAGAGCCACTGGCCGTGAATGTAGGGTCGCTTTGCGATTTTACCTCCGACATTACCAACGAAACCTGGATTGCAGACCAACCATATACGGCCGGTGGCTGGGGGTATGTCGATGGAGAGGTGTATCAAAAATCTAGAGGCAGGGTACAGGGAACCGATCAGGATATTAAAGGTACAAGCGAAGATCCGCTTTATCAGACGATGCGGGAAGGACTGACAAACTATAGGTTTGATGTAAAGCCCGGCGTATATCGAATAAGCTTATTGATGACTGATCCTAATGGTGCTTCGGGTGAAAGATTAGTGTATGATTTGGGACAAAACCAGAACATGAGCAAATCTTCTCAACGCCGATTTAATATTCTTGTTAATGGTAAACCGGTATCTAATAAGTTAGATCTGGCGGGAACGTATGGATACAATTACGGAGTAAACCTAGATTTTGTAGTTGAAACCCGCGATGGAATAAACATTCAATTTGAATCAATTGAAGGAAAACCGGTTCTGTCTGCAATCAGGATTAAAAAAGAAAGTGGACAATAGGAATAATATTTAACTACAAACCAAGCAATATAGAACTAGTTCAAAACCAATAGATGTAATATTATGAAGAAAACTCTAACTCTCATTATAGCAATATTTTCCTGTTCGTTTTTTGTCAATGGTCAGGCTCCTGCTGCTTTCAATCACCCCGGGGTGTTAAGTAGCCAATCGGAGCTCGATAGCCTGAATGCAAAAGTAGCTTTGAACAGTGCTTCTCCAATTGTGGCCGGTTATAAAATACTGGCAAACGAAAACCTTGGAGATTTAAGCTATTCTCCAACTCCATATGCTGATGTTTATGTAATTGGTTCGGGCAGTTGTCCCGAAGAAAAAGCATTTCGCCAGGATGCTCATGCACTTTATATTCATGCCCTTAAATGGGTGGCAACCGGAAGCGAAGAGCACAGGGATAAAGCCATTGAAATTGCTGATGTTTGGGCAGAAACATTTGAACGTATCATTCCTGAACAGAATAAGCCCAACCAGTCAACTCTTGAAGCATCGTGGGCATTGCCTATTTGGGTTGCCGGGGCCGAAATCCTGAAATATTATAATGACGGAGTGTCCGGTTGGTCGTCGACAAATTTTGATGGTTTTGTTCGCGAAGTTTTGATTTATGTAAACGGCAACATTTATCAAACAGCAAACTGGTTAATCTCGAAAGATCTTTCGTTAATGGCGGCAGGTGTTTTTTTAAACGACAAAGATATTTACAACCAGGGATATAACCATGTTACAGGTCAGATCGACGCTATTACTGTTAACGGGGAAATACCGGAACTAATGCGTGACTTTGTACACTCGCAGTACGTGTTGATTGGTTTGGCTCAATGTGCTGAAATTGCCTGGCAGCAAAACAACAGTAGCCTGTTTACCCGGTCGAATGCGAGATTAAAAACCGGAGCCGAAGCTTATGTGCAAAGCGTGATGGGGATAATTCAACCCAACTATTTTTCAAGTTCCGATTGGGCAAGAAAAAGTGCACCCTACGAAATTCTTCTGAACAGATATACTAAACTTGGAATGGATGTGCCAAACGTTCAGAGTTACGTGCAAAGCTATAACCGCCCTGAAAATGGCAGCGAAGATCATTTTGTTGGCTGGTTGTCGGCAACACATGCCATAGAAATATCAGGAGAAAGCTCCAACAATGTTCCCGGAAATGTTGCCTATCAAAAAGAAGTTCTTGCCAGCAGCGAACCTCAACTCGAAAATCCGGCAACATCGGTAAACGATAATAATGTTTATTCGCGTTGGTCGGCAAGCGGTTTTCCGCAATCGATCGAAATTGATTTGGGCTCAGCTCAACTAATCAATAAAACCGAAGTTATGTGCTACAATAACCGTGCGTACCAATTCGTAATCGAGACTAGAATTGCCAGTACCGATAGTTGGGAACTTGCTGTTGACCGTTCGGGAAATACAACACCCGGAGCAGTAGACTCGCCCATTACCGACGAATTTGAGCCTTTGGAAGCCAGATATGTTCGCCTTACCGTTTCTGGTGCAGACAACTATACCGGAGATTGGGTCAGTATCTCCGAACTAAGGATTTTTGGCCCTGACGATACTACGACAGGTACTCGCGAATCGGATCTGGTGTCGAATTTATACCCGAACCCTGTTAAGGGCCTCTTAAATATCAGTGCTCAATTGCCAATTCGTTCCATTAGTATTTATAACCTGTCGGGGCAGATAATGGCCGCACAAACCGATATCAACTCGCGAACAGCACAATTCGATCTTTCGTCGTTCTCTGCGGGTACTTACATCTACCGCCTGAATGATAATAAAGGCAAACAAAAATCAGGATTATTGATTAAGGAATAGGAGACAGCAATATTGAAAGAAACTGAGTATCGAAGTTATTCATTAGTTTTAAAATTCTAAAAACCAACTATGAAACAAATACATCTAATAGTTTTTCTTTTCGTGGCAAGCCTTATTGCCGCTTGTTCAAACGAAAGGCCGATAATAGAACAACGGGTGATCAATAATATTGAAAAAGAAACGATCCATTTGGCGGATTCTTTTCTTCTTGCAGAACCGGTAACGGTTACCTCATTTGCCAGCGAACGCAGTGCAGGAGGCATTCATGATTTTTATTCTGAAGGTGATTACTGGTGGCCCGATCCCGAAAATCCGGAGGGTCCTTATATTCGTAAAGACGGTCAAAGCAATCCGGGTAATTTTTCGGAACACCGAAAAGCGATGATTCGGATGAGTGAAGAAGTTTCAACATTAACTTCGGCCTGGATGCTTACTTCAGAAAAGAAATACGCTGATAAAGCATTGGAGCATTTAAAGGCCTGGTTTGTTGATACAACTACCCTGATGAACCCGAATATGTTATACGCACAGGCAATTTGGGGGCGTTATACCGGTCGTGGAATTGGACTTATTGACGCCTATCATTTGGTTGAAGTAGCACAGTCGGCCTATGTCTTAATTGAGAAAAAAGGTATTAGTGCCGATGACGGAGAAAAAATAAAAGCCTGGTTTGCTGCTTTTCTCGACTGGATGACAACTCATCCGTACGGAATTGCTGAGATGAATGCCAAAAATAACCATGGAACTTGCTGGGCGGTTACAGCCGGAATGTTTGCGAAACTTGTTGACAACAAGGAGCAGCTCCTTTTTTGCAGAGACCGGTTTAAAAATGTACTGCTTCCTAATCAGATGGCTGCCGACGGAAGTTTCCCGCTCGAACTCGAACGTACAAAACCTTACGGTTACTCCCTGTTTAATATGGATGCAATGGCCAATCTCGCCGAAATACTCTCGGTTCCTAACGATGATTTATGGCAGTTTACTACCAGTGATGGCCGTTCGCTACAAAAGGGAATGGAGTTTTTATTTCCTTACATTAGCGATAAAAACAGCTGGCCGTTTGCAAAAGATATTTACATCTGGGATGAATGGCCGGTTCGCCAATCGTGCCTGCTTTTTACCGGAATTGCTTACCAGCAAGAAGAGTATATAGACACTTTTTTGAAATTACCGGCTTATTCTACAAACGACGAAGTAATCAGGAATTTGCCGGTTAGGCATCCGGTTATTTGGCTTGCAAATCAACGGTAGGAACGCTAATTTTTAAGATCATTCATATATGCCGAAGGTGTTTTTCCAAATTGCTTTTTGAAACTTTGCGTAAAGTATGAATGTGAGTTAAACCCAACTGCATATCCTATTTCATCAATATTATAACTGCCATCCTTCATTAGTTGGATGGCTTTTTTTAGTCGCACATAGCGGATAAACTCCGTACTCGATTGGTTGGTAAGAGCGGTAATTTTGCGGTGTAGCGAACTTCGGCTGATATTCAATTCCGCAGCCAGCATTTCAACACTAAATGCCGGATCCTGCATCCGTTTTTCGATGATGCGGATTGCTTTGTTTACCAGGTTTTTATCTGCCGGCATCAGCGTGGTATTGTCTTCCCATTCCTGCTGCGATTTCACAAATGTTTCCTGTAATTTTTTGCGCGAATCCAAAAGGTTTTTCACCTGAGCTTTTAAAAGTTTTTCATCGAAAGGCTTGGTAATATAAGCATCGGCACCGGTTTGCAAACCGCTGATATGCTTATCGGTTTCTGACAGGGCAGTAAGTAAAATTACCGGAATATGGCTGGTTTGGATGTCTTCTTTTAGTTTCGAGCAGAACTCAAAACCATCCTGCACAGGCATCATCACATCGGAAATTACTAGGTCGGGCGAAAACTCGGAAGCAATTTTAAATCCCTGACTCCCATTGGAAGCAACCAGTGTCCTGTATTCTTTCTGAAATATATTTCGAATGAATTTTTGCATCTCCAAATGATCTTCTACAATCAAAATGGTATGACTTGGTGTTTTTGTTTCTTCGATAACTTCCGGTTGGGTATTGGTCTCATTCATGTTTTTTACTGTCACAAAATTGTCTTGTTTTACCGGCGTTTTAAGCGGCAATATCAGGCTAAAACGTGTTCCTTTGCCCGGAGCTGATTCAACATATATTGCGCCTCCATGCATAGCAGCATATTCCTTGCATAAATGCAATCCTATTCCGGTGCCCTGTGGCATTGACCTTGCTCCCTGGTGGAAACGGTTAAAAATTAGCGGAATCTCATCCTGGCTCATCCCAGGGCCATTGTCTTCCACCCTTATTTCAATTCCTCCCTCATCAAAACGTTTAACGGTTGAATAGCCTGTTTTAATAAGTTTATTTACGTTATTGTGCTGATGCAGGCTTACCGAAATTCGCCCGCCATCGGTAGTATATTTAAAAGCGTTCGAAAGAAAATTAAAAATAATCTTCTCGTATTTTTCTTCATCAAGTTGATGAAATAATTCCGAAACAGGTGTCTGAAAACTAAAATCGATTTGTTTGTCTTTTGCATAAACCTTAAAAAAATCGCAGATGTTTGATGTTAATTTGATAAGGTCGACATTGTCAGGATTAAAGGTTGATTTTCCGAGTTCTATTTTTCTAAAATCGATAATCTGGTTAATCAATTGATTTAAGCGCTCGGCATTCCTTTTTATCATGTTCAGGTGATCATCGGTATCCGAATCAAAACGGTTTTGATTCAACAGATGGTCCAGTGGCGATAAAATCAAGGTGAGTGGAGTTTTAAATTCATGCGAGATATTGGTAAACAATTTCATTTTTGCCTGGTGTAATTCTTCCTCCTTCTCGTTTTTAACACGTTCAATAAGCAGATCGTTTTTAAGCTTCTGCCGGGTTGCTATTTCTCTCAATATAAAAAACGCAGCACTTACCAGGGCCAAAAAATAAACCAGAAATGCCCATCCGGTTAACCAGAAAGGCGGACGAATATTAATTCCCAATTTCGTAATTTTCGAACTCCACACACCATCATTATTGGATGCACTAAGTTCGAGTGTGTAGTTGCCCGGAGGAATTTTTGTAAAAGTCGCTTTTCCCTCGGTACCTGCATTTATCCACTGATCGTTATAATTTACCAGCCTGTATTTAAAATGATTTCGTTTAGGAAGTATATAGTTGGTTGCGATAAACTCAAACGATAATGAATTATCATTATACGGCAAGGTGATTTCTGAAAGTGTGGTTATATTATCAAATTTTGTTTTTTCATAATCTTCAATCGGTTTATTATTGATCAACATCTCAGAAATCTGCGCTTCTGGCTCAAACAAGTTGAGTCCGATATTGGCCGGATCAATCAAATTGTATCCATTTGCACCTCCGAAAAAGAACAGTCCGTTTGAGGATTTAAACGAGGCTCCCGGGTTAAACTGGTTTCCTTGCAAGCCATCGTCTTCATTAAAAATCCGAATTTTACTGGTGCTAGGATCGTAGCATGAAATCCCACTTTCGGTGGAGAACCACATTAAATTCTGCTCGTCTTCCAGAATGCCATATACATTGTATCCCGAAAGTCCTTCTTTTGTTGACACGTTAAACATTTTTCCGGTGCTTGGTTCATAACAATCGACACCTCCACCACCTGTTCCAATCCAGATTTTTCCATTGTGGTCTTCTGCTAACGAAAAAACTTCATTGTTGCTTAAACTATCACCCTTTTCGGTTTGTAAAAATCGCTGAAATTTAGTACTTCCTTTCGGCAGATAATTAAGGCCGTAGTTTGTTCCTACCCAAATTCCACCGTAACTGTCAATCAATAGACAACGGGCGGTATTTGATGTGAGGGAGCCGGAATTGTTATGGCGAACCGTGATCTGCTTTTGTTCGAAATCATAAAAAAGCAGTCCGTGGCTAAAACTTGCTAACCATAATCCATCATCGGTTGGACAAATGTCGTAAACATGAACACGCTGGCTGTTAAGAATATTTAGCGACTCAAATTTTTGTGTTTGTTGATTAAAACGCAATAAGCCTTTGGAAAAGGTTCCTATCCACAATCGATTCTGATGATCAACTGCCAGGCATTTTATATTAGAAGTACCCACCATTTCTTCCGGCAATTGGAAGTGTGCCATTTTCAGGCTTTTGGGATCAAGCGAACTGAGTCCGCCATTTTCACTGCCAATCCAAATATTTCCGTGTTTATCTTCGGCAAACGAACTTACCACATCGGGCACTTCCGTTGAAAGAGGGGCCACATGCTTAATATGTAAGAAATGATTTTCGTTTTTGTTATAGTAACATAGCCCTCCGGACCACGTTCCAATCCAAACACCATGTTGCGTATCGTTAAATAAGGCATAAATACTATTTGACGGTAGTTTGTTATATTCATTTTTCCGGATAACCTGGTTGCCCTTGTTCGAAATCAGCACAATACCATTATAAGTTGCCAGCCAAATTTGTCCCTGATCGTCTTTTAAAATTTGCCTGACACGGTTGTGCGGGATATAGTTGTTATCGGTTTGGTTTTGGTCGAAATGATCAATGATGGTGCCATTTCCGTTGATATGATCAGCACCTCCCCAATCGTACCCAACCCACAGTGTATTATTGTCGGTACACAAGGTAAGTACGGCTTCTGTGCGGTGCCTGCACAAAAGTTTAAGCGTGTCGTATGGAGCTTCACTTTTATAGATATATCCGTGCCCGGTACCTATATACAGGTTGTTCTGGTCGTCGAAAGTTATGGCTGTCAGGTTATCATTATTCTTAAAAGTAAAAGGAAGTATATGGATTTCATTATTATTCTGATTATCGAAAACTCCAATATGCGCATAAAACAGTGCGAATAGCTGCCCTTGCTTATTTTCGATCAATTTTCGTATGGTAGAGATTGATTTTGTTTCGGGAGAAACGGTATAATTAATTTCGGAAAACTGGTGCGTTTTATAATTGAAAAGCAATGTTTGTTCACGCGCTACTACCCATAATTTTCCATCCGAAGATGTGAGAATATCCTGTATATCATCATCGCTCAGACTATTATTGGTCTCCATTATGTGCTTTTTGATGTCTTTGCTGTCGTATCTGAACAGGCCATGCTCCGTTCCAAACCAAATACATCCTATGGAATCCTGAGTAATTGTGCGAATAGCGCCGTAAGTAAAGCCTCCGTTAGGTGATACCTGCCGAAATAAAATAGGGTTATTCTGGCTAATTCCGTAAAACGGAACCAGAACAAAAATAATAAAAATTGACAGCAGATTTTGTTTCAACATGATATTTTCCCAAGAAAGGTTGACAGCCAAAAATAGAAAAATTTTATCATTTCCGGTTCTGTGGTGTAATACACCTTTTTATGCTTCTTCTTACCTTCTAATTTTAATATATGAACTTCTGGCGAGTATTGAAATTAGTGTTATTTTTATCTGTAACCGAATACGCTAGTCCTTTGCTAAAATGCAAAAAGATACAACTTGATAGAGATTTTGGAGAAAATCCTTTTAATTTTGAACAACTAGCTTGGGAAGCAGAGGATGTGTTGAATTTAATACCATTTGTCTGTCATTTAATAAATGAGTTACTTGTTACAAAAAGGTTTATCTGTATTGATTCCAAGTTATTGCTGAAACTAATTAAATGGATAAGATGTTATTATCTGTATTTTTATGCCGGAGAATTTATCACATCTTTATGCATTATGGAAAGTCGATAGTTGATTGAAATAATTAAATATCAAGTGACAAAGTATCTCATTAGTATAGACACTCCATCTGGCATAGTGAGTTGTTGGGAAATAGTTATTTAGGATTTGGATTTTAACAGGGAGTATGTCGAAACATATTTTATCATTAGTAGAGGGGAACAAGGAGTATTTCAGGAATATTTTTAACGAATATTTCCAGCCATTATGCCATTTAAGTATACATTACCTCAATGATGAGGAGGAAGCGAAAGAAATCGTTCAGGATGCATTTTTGAAGCTTTGGGAAAAAAGAGAAGAATTGAATCCCGATTCCAATCTTAAGAATTTTTTGTTCACTCTTGTGAAGAATAATTGTCTCAACATCATAAAACGACGACAGGTAGTGCTAAAACATCACGAGAAAATAAAATGGATGGAAATGCATTACCAATACGAAAGCCTTTTTCGAATTGACGACAACTATCTAAATTTTGAAGAACTAAAGGACAAAATTGAACAGGCAATTGAAAAACTGCCCAAAAACTGCCGACTTGTTTTTGAAATGAGCCGTTTCGAGGAACTTAAAAACCGAGAAATTGCAGAACAATTAGGCATCTCGCAAAAAACCGTTGAAGCACACCTGACCAAAGCTTTAAAAATTCTGCGAAAGGAACTCAAGGATTACCTTCCGGTAATTGTCCTATTCTCCAATTTTCTGAATTAAACGTCAGATTTAATCATTAAAATTCATTTTTTAATTTTTTTTATAAGGGTATATCAATACCTGGTTGTTAATTATTAAACACCTTGGAAATGAAGGAAGAATTATTGTTGCATATTTTAACCGGAGAGGCAAGCCCAGATGAAAAAAAGCAATTTTACAGTCATCTTGCCGAAAGCAAAGAGAATGAAGAGTTGTATTTTCAGGTAAAAAGCCTTTGGTTAAGAACTTCGATGAAACATACCCGGATAGATACAAATTCGGAATTCAACAGGTTGTGGGAGAAAATAACCGAACAGAAAAGAACGAGGATAATATCTCTGATAAGCAAGTTCGCACGTTATGCAGCTATTCTTGTTTTTGTTTTAACACTTGGCGGTGTAATCGGATATTTTATAAATAACAACAATCCCGGGGTAAGCTATTCTGGTGTACAAAAATACACAGCAATGCGTGGAAGCGTTAGTGTTGTAGAACTGGACGACGGGACAAAGATCTGGCTGAATTCAGAGTCGGAATTATCCTATTATCAGGATGCGGAGAAAATGCAACGTTGTGCCGATTTAAAAGGTGAAGCCTTTTTCGAGATCGCACATAACGAAGAAATGCCTTTTGTGGTAAATGTTGGAAATATTATCGTTCGCGATTTGGGTACCGTTTTTAATATAAAAGCTTACGCCGAAGATAACATTGTTGAAACCTCTCTTGTTGAAGGGAAAGCCGAAATTTTAAGTTCGGGGAGCAAGCAGTTACTTGAATTGAATCCCGGAGAAAGTGCTCTGTATTTTACCAATGAGAATAGAATTGAAGTACGGTCAATCGAAAATAATGTGCTTTCGGCATGGCGCGATGGTAAATTTGTAATCCGCAACGAACGCCTTGAAGATATTTGTAAGGAACTGGGACGCTGGTATGGAGTTGAATTTCAATTTGAAAACAAGGAGCTGTTGGATTACCGGTTTACCGGAAACATAAAAAAATCGACTACAGTACAACATGTGTTGAAGGTGCTAAAAACAAGTTCCGGATTTAATTACCGCATAATAGAAAACATCGAAAAACCCGATTTAATAATAGTTTATTAGTTAGGAGAGAAAAGGAGACAGGTATTAATTAAAACAGATTTGCCTATGAAATAAACCTAAGAAAATAACATTAAAAAAACCGGGACAAATAAATCTCCCGGCTCCGTTTTTGAAATCTTTATGGTTCAGATAATTGGCCTTATCTGAACCTCGTTATAACAAAATCAAATCAAAAGTATGAAGAAAAAACGATTTTTCCCATTCGTAAATGTGTCTGGGATAATGAAATTATTATTAGTGATGAAACTAACCGGCTTATTCTTATTGATTTCAGTACTATCTATTGCAGGTAATAGCTACGCGCAGAATATGCAATTTGATCTAAATGTAAAGGATGCATCTATTGTCCAGGTTTTAGAGAAAATTGAAGAAGTAACTGAATTCGGTTTTCTGTTTAAAACTGACCAACTGGATACCGAAACTCGTTATTCGTTAAACCTGAAAAGCGTTAAGATAGATAAAGTTATGGATGAAGTTCTGGATAAAGAGCTCTATTCATATAAAATTATGGACAAAATCATTGTTGTCTCGAAACAGGAATCCAACAACAATATCGATCAAAACCAAAAAGAATTTCGAGGTAAGGTAACAGATTCTAACGGAGCACCGCTTCCTGGTGTTACTGTTTTAATTAAAGGGACCACAACCGGAACAACTACGAATATGGATGGTGAGTTTGTTCTGAAAAACGGAGCAGATGAAGGAGTTGTGCTTCAATTCTCGTTTATTGGAATGAAAACACAGGAAATCGTTCCTGGCGATAAAACAGAGCTTACTGTTGTGATGGAAGAGGATGCTATTGGCCTCGAAGAAGTTGTTGCGATTGGATATGGTGTTCAGAAAAAAAGTGTGGTAACGGCAGCAATAAGCCGCATAACCACTGACGAGCTTAATATTGAAAAGCCAACAAACGTACAAAACGCGATGAAGGGAAAAATTTCCGGTGTACAGATCACATCCAATTCTGGGCAACCGGGAAGTAATTCGAAAATATACATACGCGGAGTTGGAACGGTTAACGATGCAAGTCCGTTGTATGTAATTGACGGTATGCCATCTTCAAACGGGATCAATTATCTGAATCCGTCTGATATTGCATCAATCGAGATACTGAAAGATGCCGCATCTGCTGCAATTTACGGAGCACGTGGTGCTAACGGGGTAGTTCTTGTGACCACTAAAAGCGGAAAAACAAATCAGAAAGCTGTTTTCAGCTACGAATACTCTTATGGATTCCAGAATCCTGAAAAAGAGACCAATTTGCTTGGCAGCAGCGACTATCAAATGCTCATGAATGAAATGGGTAAAAATTCAGGACGGGGAGATGACTTTTATTTTCCAACGGCATCTGATGTAAATACTAAGTGGCAGGATGTTTTAACATACGATAATGCACCAATACAGAACCATAAAATGTCGCTTTCGGGCGGAACAGAAAAGAGCACCTATTATGCCTCTTTCAGTATTTTGGACCAGAGCGGTATTTTTGCAAAAGGATATTCTGATTTCGAACGTTACAATGCACGTTTGAATGTTAGCAACGTGTTGGTGGATACCGAAGAGCGCCACTGGCTAAACAAAATTGTTTTCGGTGCGAAAACTAGTTATACTTATTCAAAAACCAAGGGTAGTAGCATTGGAAACAGTGAAGCAGGTGGTATTATAGCATCGATGAATATGTTGCCACCAACCGAACCGGTTTATCAAACCAATCCGGCTCAAATCGAAATGTATAAAACGATTTATCCCAACTATCTGAGTTCGCCCGACGGGCAGGTGTACAACATAATCAACATGCGGGAAATAGTGAATCCTCTTGCTGCTTTACAAGCACGCAACAATTCACTTAACGAACCACAGATTTTTAATGCCAATTTAGATCTTACATTTACATTACTACCCGACCTTATTTATAAAACCACTGCAGATTTCGAATGGTCGACTGGAGCAAGCAGGGGATATACGCCGAAATACGACCTGAATACAGATCAGAAGAACGTTGATGCATATGTATGGAATTCGCTAAGCCGGGGTAAAGTTTGGCAATGGGAGAATACGCTGAACTATACGAAGAGTATTGGTAAAAACAACTTTGTTCTGCTTGCCGGTACATCAATTCAATCAGGTTTCTGGCAATGGATGAACGGTACCCGTTATGATCCGATTGACTTGAGCCTTGATAAAGCTTTCCTTGATATTTCGGGAGCCTCGGCAGGTGATTCGCGCGATCGTGTAAGTGGAAGTGCCTCAGATAGTAAGATGCAATCGTTTTTCGGAAGGTTGAGTTATAACTACGATGAAAAATATATGCTGGAAACCACAGTCCGTCGCGATGGTTCGTCGAACTTTGGTCCGAATCATAAATACGGTACATTTCCATCGGTTTCTGCCGGATGGGTTATTTCAAGAGAGGATTTTATGCAGAATACTTCTTCATGGCTCAACTTTGCAAAACTTCGTTTAAGCTGGGGACAGAATGGTAACGATCGTATCGGTGCATTCGGATATACCACGACTATCGTAACAGGAAACTATCGTGCTGTTATTGACAATGTTATTATGCAGGGGGCAAAACCAAGCGGATATTCCAATCCTGACCTAAAATGGGAAACATCGGAACAAACAGATTTAGGGATTGACCTCAGGTTTCTTAACAGTTCACTGAGTATAACAGCAGACTATTTCAACAAAAAGACGAAAGACATGCTTTTTGATCTTCCTTTACCTGATTATGCTGGTTATGCATCAATAAAAACGAATACAGGAACGGTAAGTAATAAAGGTATTGAAATGGATGCATCGTACAGGTTTAATATTGGTAAAGCCAATTTCGGAGTTGCAGCAAATGCATCGTATGTTAAAAATGAAGTTATCGATCAGGGCGATTCGAACGTTCCTGTATCGATAGATGGTATTGGCGGTGGTCTTGGCGGTTCAGTAACATGGCGTGCCAACGGCTATCCATACGGATTTTACTATGGATATGAATCGGATGGTATATACCAGAATCAGGCAGAAGTTGATGCCGCGATTCAGGAAAACGCTGTTGTTGGAGGCATACGCTGGAAAGACACTGATGATAATGGGCATATCGATGGTGGAGACCGTACGATGATTGGAAAACCCAATCCGGACTGGACTTACGGATTCTCAATAAACGGAGATTATGCAAATTTTGATTTCAGTGTATTATTCCAGGGAGTACAAGGAAACGAAATATACAAACTATACCGACGGGGTAATGTTACACAAGCCAATTTCGACGAAGCATGGCTGGGGCGTTGGCATGGTGAAGGAACTTCCAATAAATACCCTATTCTGTATGAAGGTAATATTACTCCAACCGGTGGTGATACCGGAGCAAATACTGTTTCCGACCTTTATGTGGAAGATGGTTCGTACTTGCGCCTAAAAGTATTACAGATTGGTTATACCTTACCTGTATCGCTTACTAAAAAAGCGCTCATTAGCAATTTGCGTTTCTATGTTCAGGGCGAAAATCTCTTAACTTTTACCAACTACACCGGACTTGATCCTGAAGTTGGTACACGTAACGGATTCGACGGGGGTACATATCCTCAGGCCCGAACGTTAACTCTCGGCGTAAATATTTCATTTTAATTAATACGATTCAATAGAATGTGAATTACATACTGTTTAATAGAAAAACAAAATCTGGAAGTATGAAAAAGATAATAATAATGTGCCTTGTTTTAACAGGACTTACATCTTGTGATGAATTCCTGGAGATCAATCCGCGGACACAAGTTTCTACCGAAGAATTTTACAAAACCGAAGACGGTGTCATGAAAGGTTTGTATGCTGTGATGAAGGAGGTTCAAAACCGCCTTATGGAGGTACACGGTTACTCAACATTACTGTCTGATGAAGCTGAAACCGGTGGTGGAGTTGGTGAAGGCGTATATAAATTCAAGTGGGATAACTTTACCTACACCCCAACAACATGTTTCAGTAATGAATGGTACACTGGTACCGGTTGGTGGAACGAATGGGACATGGGGCTTTATGTAGGTGTTGTTGCGGCTAACGTACTTATCGATGAAATGAGTCGGAGTGGACTTAGCGAAGATTTTATACGTCCGATTGATGCAGAAACACGTTTTTACAGGGCGCTTTTCTATGCTTATCTATATATGGGCTATAAGGAAATTCCACTGTTAACGGGGCAAATAACTTCGGTAAACGATCTGTATTCTTTCGGGAATGCACCGAGAGAAGAGGTGTACGAATTTATTATGAGCGACCTGTCAAACGACATTATCCAGTATCTGCCGGAAAGAGTAGCTACACAAAAGGGCCGTATTTGCCGTGATGCAGCAAAAGTATTACGAACTAAAATCATCCTTTTTCAAAGAGACGAAACAAAATATGCTCAGGCTTTGGAAGATATGAGTGGTATTGCATCTAACCCTTTTTACGCACTTGATACCGATTATAAACATCTTTGGCATAAAGACGGCGAATGGGGAAGTGAAAGTATCTTCGAAATTGGAATGGCCGGTGAAAACTCAGGAATGAACAATAAAGTTGCTACGGTAGGAGGACGCGATATTGTCGATCCACGGAGCGCTGAAGAAGGAGGACTTATGTCGGGCTACGGTCAGCTAACAATGACATGGAAAATTTACGACATGTTCGCATCCGGAGACTCAAGGCGTGATGGTACGGTAATCGTATACGCTGATGAGGCCGCTGATGCATTTGCTCAAACAGGGCAAAACACGTTTTCAGTAAGTTCCAATCAGGAGGGAGTAGATCTTGAGAGAGGCCTTCTCGGAAACTATAAATATCATCCGCGCAAGGAGGCCTATACCACTGGTGGAGATCAGGTAGGCAGCCAGAATATGTCATTTCGTTTTTACCGTTTCTCTGATGTTTTGCTGCTTGGTGCCGAACTAAAAGTACGCATCAATGGAAATGCCGATCAGGAAGCACAGGGCTGGTTTGATATGGTGCGCGACCGCGCCTTCAAAGACCAGGATCACCGGATTGAGCTTAATCAGGGTAAAGAAACCAACTTAGATATTATTTTTCAGGAAAGGTATTACGAATTTGCCTTTGAAATGCAGCGTTGGTTTGATATTCTGCGTTTCGATAAAGGAGATGAAGTTCTGGGCAGTAAGGGCTGGACTGAAAAACATCGTTATTTCCCGATTGATCAGAATGAAATTGATCAGTCGAAAGGTGTATTAACACAGGATCCTGCATGGCTATAGAAAAGCAGGATTAAGATATAAAGCGTGTAGTGTCAAGGTGTGCACTGCACGCTTTATTTTATAATCCCGAATTTCTTCTATAAGCACAGTTTGTGCGCTAAAACAGAGTTAAATGAAAAAAACGAAAACCTATCTCGCTCTCGATTTTGGGGGCACCAAACTTTTGATCGGAGAATTAGACGATTCCGGTAGTGTTCTGAATTACAAAAGATACGATACCGGTTATGTCGATCAGGTACAGGCATTACAAATTATTCAGGATTCAATCGACGATTACATTTCAAGCATTGGCTGGTCTACCGGAAAAGCACCCGTTGCAATGGGAATGGGTTTAATTGGCCGGATCGACAATGCCAACGGAATCTGGTTTCAGATGGACCCGAAAAGAAGCCAGCGAACTGAACTGGCGAAAATATTATCCGAAAAATACGATCTGCCATGTTATATCGACAACGATGTAAAAACTGCATCAAAAGGCGAGAAATGGGTAGGAAAAGGAGCCGGGGTTGACAATTTTATTTACCTGAATGTAGGTACCGGAATTGCAGCGTCGGTTGTTGTTAACGGCCAGATAGTTCGCGGTGGCAACAATAATTCTGGCGAAGTGGGACACACCAGTGTAGGAGTAAACACGGGTATTAAATGTGGGTGTGGCCGAACCGACTGTGTGGAGTTGATTACTGCCGGAATTGGTTTTGACCGGCAAGCGCGAATGAACAAAGATCAATTCTCTTCCGCGCTCACAATTTCGGAAGAAAAGCCGGTTGACGTTAGCGAAGTGTACACCCTTGCCAAAAACGGTGACAAGCTTTGTATTCACTTGGTAGAACAGGCTTCAACAGCGTTGGCTAATCTGATTATGAACCTGGTTCGGGTAAGCGATCCCGAATTGGTGGTGCTCGGCGGAGGTATTGTTTCCGACAACTACTTTTTTCAGAAAGTACAGGATAAATTAAATCCAACCACCATTCGTTTTGTAACACAAGGCATTGTGTTAACAGGTCTCGATCCGCGTTTTGCCGGTTTAATCGGTGCCGGAGCAGTTGCAAAAAACAGTTTCTAGTAAAAACATATATTTTAATAAAACAGATACAAAATGACACTTAAAGTTACAGTAGCAAAAAATGAGTACGATTTCGACAGAATGGCAGCATGGAGAATTATTACAGAAATGCTTGCAAATCCGTCGGCAGTAATTGGCTTGTCTACAGGGCAAACTACAGGAAACATGCACAAGATTGTTAGTGAAATTTTTAACATGCATCCTTTTGATGTTTCAAAAATTACACTTTTCAATGTTGACGAGTTGACCAACCTTGCGCGCGAATACAAGGGAAGTTGTTATACCATGATCAAAGATCAGATTGCAGGGCCACTTGGAATCGATGAAAGTAACTTTATTATGCCACCAACTCTTTCTGATGATTTTGAAAACGAATGCCGCATTTTTCAGTCGGAATTGGAGCGCCGCGGAGGAATTGATCTTCAAATGCTTGGTTTGGGAATGAACGGCCACATTGGAATTAACCAGCCGGGAACACCTTTTGAAAGCGAAACCTGGGTTTCTCCTATGGATCCTGATTTTGAAAAAAGAGTGCGCGAAGAAACCAATACACCACCTGAACATGAATTGGGTGGACTTACATTGGGAATCAAAAATATTATGCATTCGCGGAAAATTGTTTTGGTAGCCAAAGGCGAAAGAAAAGCTGAGATTGTGGCAGAAATGCTTGAAGGACCGGTCACACTTGATATTCCGGCTTCAGTACTGCAACTACACGCCAACTGTGAATTTTTGCTTGATGCGGATGCTGCAAAACTCCTGAAAAAAGTGATTTAATAATACGTTTCTTAAACCAATATAAACTTAACCATTGTGAGTACACAAGAAAAACAAACCAGTTATGTTGCACCATTTATTTCATTGGTGTTTTTGTTTTTTGTTGTAGGTTTTTTAACCACAGCAAACGGCCAGTTTCAGGCTCCCCTAAAGGAGGCTTTTCTGAAAGGTGCCGGTAACCTGAAAAACACCTTTACTACCTTAATCACTTTTGCCTGGTTTTTGGCTTATCCGCTTACAGGCGGAGTTGGATCGAACTGGATTAGCAAGGTAGGCTATAAGAATACGCTGTTACGGGCGCTTGTATTAATGGTGGTGGGGTTAGGAATATTCCTGCTGTCGTCGCTTTTTACTATAAACTTTCCTGACGCAAATGTTCAGGTATTTTCGGCAAGTATACCTTTCGGATACTTTATTTTCTTATTCGGCTCGTTTGTAGTGGGGGCTTCGGCAACCATTCTTCAGGTAGTTATCAATCCATACCTGAGTGCTTGTTATGTAAAAGGAACTCAGTCGGTTCAGCGTTTGGCAATTGGCGGATCTTCCAATTCAATAGGAACAACAATTGCCCCGTTTTTTGTTGCGGGCATTGTATTTGGCGGCTTATCTATGGAAGAGGTAACGGTAAGTCAGCTTTCCGTGCCTTTCCTGGCCTTAATGGGGGTAATGTTGCTGGTTGTGTTGGTATTGTCGCGGCTTTCGATGCCCGATATTCCGAGTACAAAAACTGAATCGGGAGAAAAACTGGAAAGAAGTGTTTGGTCGTTCAGTCATCTGAAACTGGGAGTAATCACCATCTTTTTTTATGTAGGAGTTGAAGTGTGTATCGGAAACAACATAAATCTTTATGTAATCGAACTACAGGAGGCGAATGGAGGTATTTCCTTTTTCGGGCACGAAGCACTAAAATTGTTTGGGATTAACTTTAATATTCCGGCACTGGCGGCAACATTGTACTGGTTTAGTATTTTAATTGGCCGCCTGGTGGGAAGTTCGTTGAGTAAGGTTACTCCACGTGTTCAGCTTACCACGGTTTCGGCACTGGCGATTGTTATGGTATCAATGGCAATCGTTTTTAATAACCTTTGGATGTTGGTAGCAGTGGGTTTGTTCCATTCTATTATGTGGGGAGCTGTTTTTACACTTGCTATTCAGGATTTAGGTAAATACACTTCAAAAGCTTCGGGAGTATTTATGATTGGAGTAGTAGGAGGTGCAATTCTTCCGCTTGTGCAGGGAGGTTTTGCTGATTCGTTACACAGCTGGCGTTGGACCTGGCTGCTTGTGCTGGCCGGTGAATTCTTTATCCTGTATTATGCCCTGCTGGGGTCGCGTGTACGAGAAAAGTAAGAATTCTAAAACAATATAAATTACCAACTAAAACAACTTAAAAAATGATGAAAAAACTATTTGCTGTTATGTTGCTGTTCGGTACTTCTGTACTTGCGTGGGGGCAATACCAGACAAGCCTTCCCCGAACGTGGGATGACTATCCTCCCGCTGCACAGAAGCCCGGATTCGGTGTACATAAATCTGAATTGGTGCAAATGGACGATAGTCCGGCACTCGAAAAAGTACTGCTTTTTAGTTCACATAACGGGCATTACCCTTATTTCGACTTATTCAAAAACTACTATGTTGTAGTGGATAATTATTCGAAAGAAATAAAATACATATCCGATATTACGGTTTCTACCGAGAGAGACCTTCAGCTTGAAGACCGGGATAATGACGGTAAATTCGAGTTGTACCGTAGGTACTTTAAAGACGGAGTGTTTAAGGTTGACGAAGAAGGAAATCATTTAGATGTGACCTGGTGTTACGATTCCATCGAATTTGGTAAAAAGGTAGTGGTGGCCTACCTTACCTCGTGGAGCAGTGTTATGCCCGATCCTAAATTGGTAACGCATATCAATTACGCTTTTGGGCATGTAACAAACAGTTTCAATGGTGTGCGCATCGACAATGAAGAACGTTTGCATTCAATCACTGATTTGAAGAAGGAAAATCCATCGTTGAAAATTGCGCTTTCCATTGGTGGATGGGGCAGTGGTCGTTTTAGCGAAATGGCAGCCGACGAAAGCAACCGAAAACAATTTGCCACTGATTGTCGCAGAGTGGTTGACGAATTTAACCTCGACGGGATCGATATCGACTGGGAATACCCGGGTAGTGATATGGCTAATATTTCGTCGTCGCCTGATGATACAAAGAACTTTACTTTGTTAATGAGCGACATTCGAGAGGCAATTGGTCGTAAGAAACTGCTTACTCTCGCTTCGGCAGCAAATGCCGAACACATCGATTTCAGGGTAATTGATCCTTACATCGATTTCGTAAATATTATGGGCTACGATATGGGAATGCCACCTAAACATCATGCGGCGCTTTTTCGTTCGGAACATGCCGGAGGGATCACTTCGGAGGAGTCGGTAAACAAGCATATAGCGGCAGGCGTGCCAATTCATAAACTGGTACTCGGAGTGCCACTTTACGGCAAAGGCGACAGAAAAGCCATTGGCGATACAAACTACAAAAGCCTTGAAAGGCAGAAAAAGTACGAAGTAAGGTGGGATGATGTTGCAAAGGTTCCATATGTGGTGAATTCGAAGGGTGAAATGATTTATACCTACGAAAATCCGAAATCTCTGACACTAAAATGTGAATACATTTTAAGTCGCGATTTGCTGGGTGCCATGTATTGGGCTTACGACGACGATGATGAGGAAGCTACTTTAATAAAAACAGTTTACAACACCATAAGAAAATAAAATATGAAACGAACATGAACATATTTAATCATAACTACACAAACAAGAATGATTAAAAAAGTTTATGTGAGAGCGGAGCGATTCCATCCGTTCTCAAATTTTAAAGTAGATTTTGAAAAACTTGAAAATTTTAAACGGATGAAACGATATTTGATATTGATAATTAGTTTTCTGATGGTGAGCGGTTTGTTTTTCGAAACCTCAGCAAAGGAAAAAGAAAAAAAGAAAATCAAGGCGATGATCGTTACCGGTCAAGACGGCGCTCACTGGTGGCAGGGAGGCAGCGATGCCATTAAAATGATCCTTGAAAACAGCGGCCTTTTTATGGTCGATATTAAAACTACTCCCGACTGGGACGGGGATATGAAAACCTACAATCCCGATTTTAGCGCTTACGATCTGGTGGTGATTAATTACGGTGGAAATACATGGGCAGAAGAAGCCCGGAAAAGTTTCGAAAATTACGTGGCTAACGGTGGCGGAGTAGTGGTTATTCATTCGTCGATTGTTCCGATGGACGACTGGGCAGAATACAATAAAATGATTGGGCTTGGTGCCTGGAACGGACGAAATGAAAAAGACGGACCATATGTTTACTGGAAAAACGACAGGGTTGTTTACGATTATTCACCCGGTGAAGCCGGTCATCATGCCTTACAACGTCCTTTTACGCTGGAAACCCGAAATCCTGAACATCCGATTATGAAAGGGTTGCCACCGATTTGGGAGCATTTTAAAGACGAATTATACGGCAAAGCCCGAGGACCGGCTTTAAACTTGGAAGTGCTTGCTACCACGTACGATGCTGTGGAGTTGGATGGATCGGGCAGAGATGAGCCCATATTATGGACGGTAAAATACGGACAAGGCCGTGTGTTTGTAAATTTGATGGGTCATGCCGGAAACGATCCCGAGCTGCGGTATTCAATGGAATGCACCGGTTTTCAGGTTACTTTGTTAAGAGGTGCCGAATGGGTAGCAACAGGGAAAGTAACGCAGGAAGTTCCAAAAGATTTTCCGAGTGAAGGTGTGATCACTTTACGTAAAGATTTTAAGGCTCCGTTTAACGCAAAATAAACAGGTAAAATGAGGCAAATTTTCTTAATAGTAGTATTACTCACTTTTTGCAATGTAGTTTTCGGACAAACGAAAATCAGCATCGATACTAAACTTGAAAAGGAAATTATCCAATCGGGGATTCTTCACAGTCCGCTGCCGGTCGATGAAACCAATTCATACGAAGGAATCGGTCTCACAAAACAAGTGTTGGAAAAGCAGGCGCTTACCGTTGCCGAAGATTTTTCGAATTGGAGCCATTCTGGTTACGGGAAAATTTCTTCTTCGAAAAAGCAGTCTGTTTCCGGCAAAAATTCTCTTCGGATGGAGTTTTCAACATCTACCGGGAAAAGGGCGCGTGGCTCTGATTCAGACCCTGATTATGCAGTTTATGGGCATTGTTCGGCAAAATTGAATGTTGGTGGCCAAAACTGGGAAAATTACAATCGAATTGTTTTTCATATATATCCCGATTGCGAAGGTGCCCGCGTGGTAAATATTGATTTGAATATTGAAAATCATTCAGATAAAATAAAGGAAGGATACAACCGCCAGTCGGGTGGGCATTTGGTACAACTGCATAACCGCGAGTGGAACACCTGTTTCCTCGATATTGACGAATACCAGCGCGACAATATTGCGCAGATTGGTTTTAGTGTAAGCCTGAAAGGAAAAGACAATACCGTAGGCGATTCGGTGATTTATTATATCGATAAGATTGAATTGCAGCTGATCGATGATCCTGAAATTGTTAGTGGATGGCAACCGGGCGAAAACCGGGTGGTTTATTCTACCTCGGGTTATTTAGCCAACGGACCAAAAACGGCTATCTTGAATATGGACGAAAGCCTGCATAAAAACAGCTTTACGTTGATTGACGCAAATAACAATCAACAGGTTTATTCAGGAAAAGTCATCAACAAAAAAACAACAACCGGCGAATTCAATATTGTTGATTTTTCTGATTTTACAACATCCGGAATTTATCAACTTAAAGTTGGCGAAGTGACTACTCCCGAATTCAGAATTGATAAAAATGTTTGGGAACCTTCGCTTTGGCGGACCATGAATTTTGTGTTTGGCCAACGTTGTGGTTATGCTGTTCCCGGAATTCATGGCGAATGCCACGTTGATTTATTTTCGGAACACAACGGGCAACGTATTTCGTATGCCGGGGGATGGCATGATGCGGGTGATTTGTCGCAGCAAACCCTGCAAACCGGCGATGTGGCTTTTAACTTTTTTGAAGCTTACAATCAGTATAAATCAAAGAATCCGGTGTTGGCTGCCCGTTTGCTTGAAGAGGCGCGTTGGGGGCTCGATTTTATTCTAAAAAACCGCTATGGTGATGGTTACCGTGCAAGCAGTATGGGGCTGGTAATATGGCAAGACGGTATTGTTGACTCTTTCGACGACATTACTTCGGTGCGTGTGCAGAACCTTCCTTTCGATAACTTCCTGTATTCGGCTTACGAAGCTTACGCTGCAATGAGCATCCCCGATGATCCGGCAATGAAAGAACATCTGGAAACAGTGGCAAAAGAAGACTTTGCATTTGCGATGGAGCAAGATGCCGAGATTGGTTTGGGCGGATTTATTTCGATGTTCGAGCACAGTTACAATACTTCTAAAAGCCAGTATATGGCCACGGCGTCGTGGGCGGCAAGTATGTTGTATAAATTGACCGGCGATGATTTTTATGCCCAAAAAGCAACTGAGTATATAAAATATACGATCGAATGTCAGCAAACAGACCCAATTGGAGAGCCCGGAATAAAAGGCTTCTTTTACCGCGATACCACAAAAAAGGTAATTGTGCATTACAATCACCAGTCGCGCGAACAGGTTTACATGCAGGCCATGGCTTTGTTATGCGAAACACAGCCCGATCATCCTGAATACAAAAATTGGGCGAGATCGATTGAGTTATATGGCGGCTATTTGAAAAGTTTAATGCCATACACCGCGCCATACGGAATGTTGGCCAGCGGTGTTTATGGGGTAAACGAAAATCAGGACGATGACAGTTTTGATCATCTTCACCTGTTTCAACCTGCTGATGCCCGCGAGATGTACACCGTTCAGCTTAAAAATGGTGTTCAGCTCGACGAAGGGCACTACCTGAAACGTTTCCCGGTTTGGTTTAGTATTTTTAACGGGAATGCTGCAGTTCATTTATCGATGGGAAAAGCAGCGGTTATTTGTGCTAAGTTTTTGAATGATGAGGAACTGAAACAAATTGGACTGGAACAATTGTACTGGACGGTAGGAAAAAATCCGTTCGGTCAATCGCTGATTTATGGCGAAGGCCGGAATTACCCGCAAAAGGATAATTTTTCATCTGGTATAATAGTGGGCGAAATTCCTGTTGGAATACGCACGCTGGGGAATGATGACACGCCTTACTGGCCTCAAACAAATACATCGTGTTACAAAGAAGTGTGGGTAACATCGGCTGGGAAATGGATCTCACTGGCCAGCGAATTTTAAGAAGTTAAACGAATAAATCTAATAAAATGAAAAAATTACAATCGATCATTTTTCTATTACTGGTGCTGAATATCAGTTGTTTTGCGGTCTCGCCTAAAAAAGCGGTAAATGTTTTGGTGCTTACCGAACGAGGTGGCTGGCACGAAGAATTTGTTGTTGCAGCCCTTGAATGGCTCGATGAATTTGGGGCTGAGAATAATTTTAAGTTTACGGAATTGAACCATGCCAAAGATATTGATGCGGCAATGCTGAAGAAATACGATGTTTTTCTGCAACTGAATTATCCTCCGTATACATGGAGCAAAGAAGGAGAAGATGCATTTATTGAATGTATTGAAAAAGGTAAAATAGGTTGGGTTGGTTTCCATCATGCTTCATTGCTTGGTGAGTTCGATGGATACCCGATGTGGAACTGGTTTTCTGATTTTATGGGTGGCATACGTTTTAAAGGTTATATTGCCGAAACGGCTTCAGGTACTGTAAACGTTGAAGACAAAACGCATCCGGTAATGAAAGACGTTAATCCTTCGTTTGTCCTTCCCGATGATGAATGGTATACTTTTGATAAAAATCCACGTCAGAATGTTCATGTTTTGGCAACGGTAGATGAATCGACTTACAAACCAGCTTCCGATGTAAAAATGGGCGATCATCCGGCCATTTGGACAAATGGAAAAGTTAAAGCCCGTAACGTATATTTTTTGATGGGGCATGCAAAAACACTTTTTGATTCGGATGATTTTAAAAAGATGCTTTCCAATTCGTTGCTTTGGGCTGCAGGAGAATAGTAAACTTAAACCAATAAATACTTGATTTATGAAATTAAAAAATCTTTTCCTTGCCGGTTTGTTTTTATTGGCAGGATTATCAGTTAGTGCACAATTTCCACGTTTTAAAGTGCTTGCTTTTTATTCGGAACATGTAGAATCGGCTCACGTTGAATTTGCAGAAGAAGCCATTCAGTTTTTTCAGGAACTAACTGTTGGTAACGGGTTTGTTTTTGATACAACATCGAACATGAGCGACCTGAATGCCGAAAAGTTGAAAGATTATTCGGTAATTATGATGTTGAATGATTTTCCACATTCAGAAAAACAACGACAGGCATTTCGCGAATACATGGAGAATGGCGGTGGCTGGTATGGCTTTCATGTGGCAGCGTATAACGACCGATCAACCAACTGGCCCTGGTTTTTAGATTTCCTCGGAGGTGGTGTGTTTTGGCGAAACAACTGGCCTCCCATGCCAGCCAAAGTGGTGGTTGATAATCATAACCATCCGGTAACAAAATCGTTACCGGAAGCTTTTATGTCGCCCATTAACGAATGGTACCAGTGGAAACCAAGTCCGCGCCAGAATCCGGATATCGAAGTGTTGGCTTCCTTGTCGATGGACAACTATCCTTTGGGATTGAAGGATATAATTCCCGACAGCGATTGTCCGGTGGTGTGGACCAACAAAAAATACCGCATGATTTATATGAACATGGGGCACGGTACACGCATTTTTTCCGATCCAACACAAAATGCCTTAATTATTGCCGGGTTGCGTTGGGTAGTTGCTACCGATGAAAAAGGAAATGTTTTTGGTAAATAAAATTGTTAGAAATGACTGAAGCGATAGTAACACCAAAGAAGCGGATACTTGCAATAGACATCATGCGGGGTCTTACTTTGTTCCTGATGCTTTTTGTTAACGATTTATACGAGTCAGGAGTTCCTTCCTGGCTCGTACATTCTAAAGCAAATGTCGATGGAATGGGACTTGCCGACTGGGTATTCCCTGGTTTTCTTTTTATGGTTGGGCTTTCAATTCCTTACGCTGTAGCCGCACGCGAAAGAAAAGGCGACAATAGAATAAAGATTCTGGGCCATATTCTTGTACGAACAATTAGTTTGCTGCTGATTGGCGTATTAATGATGAATATAGGACGGTTAAATGCAGAGCTCAGCGGAATAAACCGGAATATATGGGCAATCTTAATCTATGTTTCCATCTTTTTGGTTTGGAACAAATATCCTGAAAGCGATAAGTTAAAGTGGTTACCTGTAACTTTAAAGGCAATCGGGATAATCGGAATTGTTTCACTTGTTTCCATTTTCAGAGCCGGGGAACCCGGTCATGTGGAGTGGCTTACAACAGGTTGGTGGGGAATTTTAGGACTAATCGGATGGGGGTATTTTACATCGGTTATTGTTTATCTTCTATGCAGGTCAAGGTTGTGGTATATTGTTGCAGCATGGTTGTTCTTTGTAACTCTGAATATATTGTCTCAATTGGGATTGACTAATTTTCTCAACTTCGCGAAACCTGTATTTGGGGTAATAATTGGTGGGAATGTGCCTTCAATTGTTATTGCCGGTCTGTTAATTGGTGTAATTCTAAAGCAAAGTTCTGCATCGGTAGAACGCAAAATAACAATTTTTGGAGCCATTGGAATTGCCACTTTCGCGAGTGGTTTTATCCTTCGTAATTGGTTTATTATTTCGAAAATATACGGTACTCCTAGTTGGGCAATGGTTTGCAACGGAATTAGTATTCTGGTATTCGCATTTCTGCTTTTTCTGGTCGATCATAAAGAAAAATATAAATGGGCCGGCGTATTCCGTATTGCAGGACAAAATTCGCTGACTACTTACCTGGCCCCCGATATACTTTATTTTTCTTTTTGGGCACTGGCGTGGCCGGTATTTTTCTATAAACAGGATACCTCGCAACTGCTGGCCGTAATTGGCTCGGCGGTTTGGGCACTGGCAATGATTGGCTTTGCCAATTTATTGTCGCGGCTAAATATTCGTTTAAAACTATAGCAGCACAGGAAATTTCAAATATTTTTCTAAACTGTTACCAGTCAGGATCTTTAATCAATGTTTAGCGATTGTGAGTTTTGGAAGTCTATTCTCAATACGAGTAATAAAAAAGCGTGAGTTATATAAATGTTATATTTGCTTCATGTTTTCGATAAAAAAGGCAGTATTTAAAAGGATTTAAAAAGTAGCATTGGCTAAGTATACCACAAATTATTTTGTGGATTTGTTGTTTTTATGGAGGAAAAGGCGGATCTATATCTATGGGAAAACCTTCTAAATGGTGATAATAATGCCTTGTCGGATATTTATAAAAGGTATGTTGACGATTTATACTCCTATGGTCTGAAAATATCGGGAAACGAATCTCTGGTGAAAGACTGTATTCAGGAGGTTTTTATTCGTTTGATGGCAAACCGGAAAAACCTGGTTGCCGGTTCTAATATACACGTTTACCTATTCAAATCGCTTCGGAGCAGGTTATTGGATGAAATGCGGTCGGGTAACCGAAGATCAGAGATTCTCAATACAAAAACCAGGTTTGAAGAAGAAGAAAACAGTCCGTCGGTTGAAGCAGTTACCATTCAGAACGAAGAACAGTCACACATTAAAAAGAAGCTGCAAACTGCCCTGGAAGGTTTAACTGAAAAACAACGGGAAATAATTTTTTTAAAATTTACCGAAGGATTAAACTACGACGAGATTTCAACAATTCTCGGCATCGATAAAGCTTCAGCCCGAACACTTCTTTACCGCACTCTAAAACTAATTAAGGCCAACATTAAAATGAAGGGATTAATCTTGTTTCTCTTTATGCGGTATTTCAAAAAGTAATTTTTTTAAAAAAATAAATTCTTTTTTGTCTATAGAAATAGATGTCGTTCGTTTATTAATAATTCTGTTAAAACATGGAGAATAATTTTTTGAATTCTGAATTTACAGAGCTGATTACCAATGATGATTTTGTTCGTATGGTAAAAGATGCTCAGGACACTGATAAGTTGTTGAATGACTTGGTAATGCAGTGTCCTCAAAACAGCAATGATTTAAAATATGCTGTTGAATTTATTCGGATTGCCCGTGAGGATAAGCAAAAAATGCAGACTGCCGATTCGGAACGAATTTTAAAGAATATACAAAACAACCCAGTCGGAAAAGATGGACGTACAATTTTATTTCGTCGTTTGGCAAATAGTAAGGTTGCTGCTATTGCATTGTTGGTGCTTGCAATTGGAGCACTTGTTATGTTCAGCAAACAAGATTCGCTAAAACAGTTTGCACATAAAAATGAAGTATCTCAGAACGACGCGATGATTGTTCTTTCCGATGGCTCAAAACACATTCTCAACGAGAATGAACTGGATATTAATTACAACAGCAAGGAAGGTGAAGTTGTGGTTCAAAAAGAGGAGAGCGTTGTTGCGACAATTAAAAATGAACCAAAAAATAAACGAGAGTTTAACGAGGTAATTGTGCCTTACGGACAACGTCAACATGTTGTTTTGAATGATGGAACGTCGGTGGAATTAAATGCCGGGAGTAAACTGGTATTTCCTGCGGTATTCTCAGGGAATAACCGAACCGTGTACCTGATTGGAGAGGGATACTTCGATGTAACAAAAGACAGTAATCGTCCCTTTATTGTAAAAACTGATTTTATTGATGTAAAAGTATACGGAACAGAGTTTAATGTTACCGCATACAAAGATGAAGAACTTGCTTCTGCCGTATTGGTAGAAGGTTCAGTTTCGGTTAAACAAAGCGACAAAATTCTTAAAAAACAGGCACTGTTCATTAAACCTGGCGAAGCATGTTTTTACTCAACAGTTAACGAAGAACTGGAGATAAAAGACATTGATGTAGACTTATATATTTCGTGGAAAGATGGAATTTACAATTTTAAAGATGTGCCACTTTCTTATGTAATTACACGGGTGAAGAAATACTACAACGTTGAAATTACGGTTGAGAATGCCGATTTACTGGAGACAAAACTTTCAGGAAAACTGCTAATCACAGGAGATATTGAAGAAGTGATTCAATATATCTCGAGAGCAGTAGAATGTAGATATGAAAAGCCTAAAGAAGGAAATTATTTTCTCTCGAAATACTAACTAACTTATTGTCTAACCAAAACTTTATGAATATGACTTAGAACTATCACCAACTTATTTTAAAAAAAATCCGGTAGATACTGGCATACCTACCGGAAAAGATCGATTAAATCCGTAATACAAATTTTAATCAAAACAAATTTATGAAAAAAAACTTTTTTCACAGGGATGACTTATGGATTCATCTCATTAGAACATTTCGCATTATGAAGTTAACATTCTTGTTTAGCCTCATGGCTGTTATAAATACCTTCGCTTCATCTTATTCGTTTGCACAAAACGTAAGATTATCAGTGGAGAATATTCCTCTTGTTGATGTACTGCAAGAAATTGAGCAGCAAACTGATTATGTATTTTTGTACAAAAATGACCTTATTGATCCTGAATTTAAAGTTAGTGTTGACGTTGAAGGACAAGACGTTGAGGTGATTTTGAATGAAGTATTTAAATCAACAGAGATTAAGTACGAGATACTGAAAAAGCAAATTATTTTAACTCCAAATAAAAAAGTTAAAGATGAGCCTGCTGTAGGAGGAAGTGTAAAAGTGGCTCCGCAAAAAAAGCTTACCGGAAAGGTTACCGACGAAGATGGTGTACCAATTCCGGGGGTTACTGTTGTTGTAAAAGGAACGACTATTGGTACAGTTACCGATTTTGACGGAAACTATATGCTGGATGTTCCGCAGGATGCACAGGTATTGTTGGTTTCGTTTGTAGGGTACAATACCCAGGAAATTACACTGAGTTCTGAAGTAAACATTAACATCGTATTACACGAAAGACTTGAAGAGCTGGACGAGGTTGTAGTTGTTGGTTATGGTAAACAAAACAAAGAATCGGTAACAGCTGCAATCTCAAGTGTTGAAGCAAAAGATCTTGTACAATCGCCAACTGCCAACATTAGTAATGCTTTGGCAGGTCGTTTATCGGGTCTTACATCTATTCAGTTATCAGGAAAACCGGGATCAGATGATGCCGATCTTTATGTACGTGGTATTGGTACTTATGCCGGATCAACTGCACCACTTATTATGGTTGACGGTGTTGCGCGCGATAGTTATAACAATATTGACCCTAATGAAATCGAATCAATCAGCATCCTGAAAGATGCTTCGGCAACAGCTGTTTTTGGTGTGCGTGGTGCAAACGGTGTAATCCTTATTACTACAAGAAGGGGACAGCAGGGGGCTCCTCGTGTTAGTGTTTCGGCACAAACTGCAATTGTTGAATTTACCCGTTTACCGGAATATCTTGATGCGTATGATTGGACAAGTTTGTTCAACGAAAAATCATACCAGGACTACTGGAGAAAGCATGGTAATGATGGATGGGACTCATGGGCAGAATTTGCTGAAAGTCGAGAAGCCAACTGGATTTCAGAAGCTTCCCGATATACTTCAGATGAGGAGTTGATGTATTATAAAAATGCAAACAATCCACAAAGCGAGTATTACAATCCATATTTCTATCCCAATACCGACTGGCAAAGTCAGATTTTCAGAAAATCATCACGACAAAGCCAGTATAACGTAAATGTTGAGGGTGGTACAGAAAAGGTAAAATATTTTGTATCGTTAGGTTTTCTTGATCAAGGTGGTATGTTCCAGGATTCGTATTTTCCGTTTCCCGATGAAATGGATTACACGAAAAAGCGACATAACTTTCGTGCCAACTTCGACTTTGATGTAAATAAAGATTTCCGGATCTCGGTTGACATTGGTACCAACTTCGAGAAAATTACAGGAATGAATAATGATAGCTACATGTGGAACAAACGAATTTTGTGGGCTAACCCGATTTCGTCTCCCGGACTTGTTGATGGTAAATTTGTAGTTATTGAAGGACAAGAGCTTTCGGCAAATAACTTGCTTTACGAAATTGCCAACATTGATTTTAATGTTACCAATAACAGTACACTTAATTCATCGGTAAAGTTATCGCACAAACTCGATTTTATTACAGAAGGACTTTCTGTAAATGCCCGTGTTGCTTACGATAGCTATTTCTCAAGCCGGTCGGGTGGTGGTAGCTACACGCCAATGTTGTATCGTATTTCTCCTAACGAAAACGGAGATAAGCTGGATCCAAACTTTGAACCTTTAACTGAAAAATCGTCACTTTCATACTGGTCGGAATGGTACAATGGGAAATGGCGTAAAATCTATGGAGAGTTTTCGTTGAACTACAACCAAAGTTTTGGCCAGCACGATGTGGGCGGTTTGTTCCTGTTTAACGCAGAAAAGAAATATGATCCGGGTTTGGATTACCAATTGCCTCATGCCTACTTAGGTTTGGTTGGTCGTGTTACTTATGGTTTTGCAAAAAGATACCTGGCCGAGTTTAACATGGGATACAACGGTTCGGAAAACTTTCCCGAAGGAAAACGTTTTGGTTTCTTGCCGGCGGTTTCTTTAGGATGGGTTTCATCAGCCGAAAGTTTCTTCCCTGAGACCGGTCTGATTGGATATTTAAAAATTCGTGGTTCTATCGGTAAAGTTGGTAACGATAATGTTGGTGGAGCAAGGTACTTATATTTACCTGACGTATGGGAATACAGTGGTGGCTATACTTTTGGCGATTACAACAGCAGAAGTTATGTAAATGGTGCTATTGAAGGTACAATTGGTAACCCGAATGTAACCTGGGAAACGGCAACAAAAGCAAACATTGGTTTTGAAGCACGTTTGTTTGGCGACAAACTGTCGTTAACCTACGATTATTTTAAAGAAAACAGAAAGGATATCCTTTCGTACAAAGGAACCATTCCCGATATCGTTCAGGCATCGCTGCCCGCTTATAACTTAGGTAAAGTTAAAAACTGGGGTAACGAAGTAGAATTTACATGGCGAGACAATATCCGTCAGGTAAATTACTGGGTTAAAGGAAATGCTTCAACCAACAAAAACGAAATTGTTTTTAGAGATGAAGCTATTACTCCGGGGCTTGAATACCAGGCACAAACCGGCCGTCCGATTAACCAGCCTTCATACCTGCAGGCCGATGGTTTATACAACTCGTGGGCCGATCTGTATGAAATCGATTCGGAAGGAAATCCGGTTCTTTCGTCTCCTGTATTAGCAGTAAACGCTGCCGGCGAAACTTATACCAATACTGCCGGCGAACCGGTTTACCAAAAAGATTTAGGTTTTGGAGGTGCTGTTTTGCAGCCTGGTGAAATAAAACTGATCGACGTTAACGAAGACGGTGTTATTGATGGTAAAGACTATAAGCGTAGTGGAAAAACAAATATTCCTGAGTTAACTTATGGATTCTCAATGGGATTTGAATATAAAAGTTTCGACTTCTCGCTAATGTTCCAGGGGGTTTCTGGTGTTGCACGCTTCGTTCAAACAGGTGAATCAATGCACTTTTCAGATAACCACTCGTTACAGGAAGTTGATATATACCGCTTTACCGAAGAAAGATATGCAGCTGGAGAACGTATAGAAATGCCCATTGCTGCCTACAACACTTCAGCAGTTTACAATACATTCTTTCATAAAGATGCATCATACTTGCGTCTGAAAAATATGGAGATAGGTTATAGCATTTCTCCGGGAATATTAAAAAGAATCGGACTTACTTCAACTCGTTTTTATGTTAACGGTTCGAACTTGCTAACCTGGAGTAACAACAAGGTATGGGGCGATCCTGAGAATTTAGGTAATTCCGGTTATCCGATTACCCGGACGTACAACCTGGGAGTTAACCTCAATTTTTAATCAACTAAATAGAAAGTTATTATGAAAAGGAAATATATAGCAAACCTGGTGATAGCGAGTGTTTTTATATCACTCTTTATGTCGAGTTGTCTCGACGATTTTCTCGAAAAACCAGCGGGGGGAGCAGTAACAGTTGATACAATTTTTCATACAAAAAACCAGGCGCAATATGCAGTTGCAAGCATGTACCAGTCGGGTATGCAAAATTTATATGTATACAATGCCGGAGGTTTAGGACATTCAAACAGCTGTGCCCGGCCTGGAATAATTACCGATGAAGTTTATTTGGAATCAAATGTTACCTGGATTGCACAAAACGTAGGTGTAGGAGCTTATTACTCCGGAACAATGACCTCAGGAAATACGCCTGATATTCCTGGTTATGGTGCCCATTACCGCGGTATCCGAAGAGCTAACCTTGTTTTAAAGAATATTGATATGGTTATCGATGCCGACCAGGCATGGATTGATGATGTAAAAGGACAAGCATTATTTATAAGAGCGTTACAGCATTTTGAGTTATTTCGCTACTACGGAGGTATACCAATTGTAACCGATGTTTTAGGTGAAGGTGAACTTAAACTACCTCGTAGATCTGTTAAAACAGTTGTAAGTACAATTGTAAAATGGTGTGATGAAGCTGCTGTCTTGTTGCCTTCATCGCGTTCGGCAACAGAATATGGTAAAGTTACAAAGTTAGCTGCTTTGGCTTTAAAAGCACGTGTTTTATTATATGCTGCAAGTCCTATGTATAATACTCCTTCAGGCATGACATCGGAGATTATACGTTTTGGTGATGACCGTGACTCGGTTTTGTGTTATCCTGACTACGACGTAAATCGTTGGAAATTAGCTGCCGATGCTGCAAAAGCAGTTATTGATAATGCAGGTGCTGCTGGTGTTTCAATTTATAATACATCAACACCAGAAACAACCGGTGATACATATGCTACAATTGGCGATTACGAATCGGTTTGGAACGTTTACGCTAACGAGGAAATGATTTTACAATGTACCGAGTTTAACAGCAATGACTGGGGGAATAAAATTTGGGCACTTACCAACCAAAGTCGTTCTGGATGTGGCGCTGCAGGTCTTGGAAGCTGGGGGCCAATGAACAACGTGCCGGTAGAATTTGCCATGTTGTACGAAAAACGCGACGGATCGAATTGGAGCGTTGAGCCAGGAGATCAGGGCGACGATTTAGCCGCTTTTATCGAAGGTTTGGATCTTGATCCTCGTTTTTACCAATCAATTGCTTATGGTGGCATGCAATACAACTCAAGTTATGGTAAACTGCAGTTTTACAAAGGTGCCGATGGTTTTAGCGATGGTAAACTTGGCGGAAATGACCAGGATCCTCACGGTTTTGCTATGGAAGCATACAAATTTGCTCCACGCATTGAAAATGCAGCAAGACAGCATTTCTCGTGGCCGGTGTTCCGTTTGGCCGAGTTTTATTTAAGTTATGCCGAAGCTTTAAACGAATTCGAAGGACCTACAACCAAAGCTTACGATGCTTTAAACGTAACTCGTGACAGAGCCGGTATGCCCGAAAAATCAAATTTAAGTCAGGAAGAATTCCGTGCAGCAGTTCATAACGAGCGTACTGTAGAACTGGCGTTCGAAAACCACCGTTACAACGATCTTTTACGTTGGATGCAAGCCGATGAAGTTATTAACGACAGATCTTTCTACGGATTTAAAACTGTGGCTAAAGACGCCGGAGACGGAACAGCATTACACGCCTGGACTGTTTCAGTTTTCTCAAAACGATTTTTCCCTGATAAATATTATTACCTGCCTTTCTCAAACGCAGAAGTAAGTAAAAACTACTTGGGCGACCGCGAAGCATGGGATGGTCAAAATCCGGGATGGTAATAGTTGGTAAAATCACTTTTAACAAGAAGTAGTATGAAAAATAAACATATAAAACAATTTTTATTGCTTTCCTTGTTGTGCAGTGCCTTGTTTATCAATGCACAAGAAACAAACTTGGAGGTAGAATCAGATTCCATAATAACTCTTGAAAATGAACCACAAGTTGATATGGGGCTTGGCACCGAAGATTTGTGGAGATACACGGGAGCCTCTTTTTCCATTTCGGGAGAGGAACTTGCCCGCGAATTGACAGGGAATTTATTGAAAACATTGCAAGGACGTATTCCCGGCCTGACGGTTCTTTTTAATTCAGGAGAACCTGGGTATGATAATCCGGCATTGTATGGCCGGGGCATGACCAGTTGGAATAGCGGAGGTAATGATATTCTTATTTATCTGGATGGATTTAGGGTAGATGTAGAACTAATTGCTTCGCTTTCAGTTGACGAAATTAAAACCGTAACCTATGCAAAAGATGCTGCTGCTCTTTCTGCTTACGGAATGGAAGGTGCTAACGGAGTTTTGTCAATTAGAACGAAACGTGGAGAAGTGCAAACATCAACAAAAATTATTGCCAATGCCCGTTATGGTGTATTAAGCGTAATTGATCTTCCTACTGTAATGAATGCGTTTGATTATACCACAATGTACAATCAGGCTCGTGAAAACGATGGACTTACTCCGCGGTATGCTAATCCTGACTTGTACAAAAACGGTGGAGATGTTGCTCACCCCGATGTTGACTGGTATGACGAGGTGTTGAAATCCAATTCAACCATTCAAAACATGAATCTTTCGTTTACCGGTGGTGGAGAAACAGCAAAATTTTATGTATTGTTAGACTATAAAGGTTTTTCCGGATATTACAAAGATGCCGACACGGAAGGTGAAGAGTTTGGAACAAATGCACAAAATAATAAATTCAATATTCGTGGTAATGTCGATTTAAATATCACCAAAAGTCTGGCAATAAAAGCAGAGGTAGTTGGTAGTATTGATGATAAAGACACCCCGGCAGGTTTTAGTGCAGGTAGTCTCTTCGATAATCTTATGGGAATTCCGGCAGCGGCTTTTTCTGTAAAAAATCCAAACGGAACCTGGGGGAATAGTTCGGTGTATAATTTTAATCCGGTGGAGCGATTACGCACCAATGGTATCTGGAATTCGCACACGCGGGGTTTACAAACCAACTTTTCTTTCGATCAGAAGCTTGATGTGGTTACAGAAGGACTAAGTTTAACTGGTGCATTGTCATTCAGCAACCAGTACATTGGTTACACTGGAAAAAGTTTCTCTGGTTTATCATACGAAATGCTGAAAGATGATAACGATGATCCAATTTTGGATAACGATGGAAATTATACGTATAAAGAGTTAGGCTCAATTTCAGACGATATTACTGATGGTTTAACTAACCTCTGGAATCGTCAGGTTCTTCAGTTGGGCCTGAATTACAAACGCGATTTTGATAAACATTCATTTGTTGCGTCATTATTGGCACGTCGTCAGAATTACAGCTATTTTATGCTTACTTTCCCAATCCGCAACCAGGGTTTGGCATTTAACGGATCATATGCATTCGATAAAAAATACATCGCTTCAGTAGCAGTAGGATACAATGGTTCAGCCGATTTTGAAGACGGAGAACGTTATGGCGTATTCCCATCGCTTGGTTTAGGCTGGATTGTTTCAAACGAAGATTTCCTGGCTAATAATGACAAGGTTAATTTTTTGAAATTAAGAGGATCATACGGTATTACCGGTAGCACCAACAACGACTACCGCTTTTTATTTGAACAAAAAGCACAAAATGGTGGTGGCTGGAGACTTACATCGGATAATACCTGGTATACGGGGCGTAGAGAAGGCGCTTATCCAAACCTCGGTTTTACATGGGAGGAAAAAACTATGGCAAACTTTGGGGTAGATGCTAAATTATTCGACCTTGTAACAGTAAACCTTGATGTTTTCTCTGAAAAACGTACACAAATTCTGGAAAGCGCAGGTGCTGATGTTCCTGCTTACACTGGTTTTCGTTTAGCAAACCAAAATACCGGAGAGGTTAAAAACTCGGGTGTAGAACTTAGCTTACGACTGGATAACAACAAAAACGATTTTAAATATTTTGTACAGGGTACATTTGCTTATGCCCACAACGAGATTACAAAACGTTCTGAAATTGTTCAGCCTCATGAGTGGTTGTACCTGCAGGGATACAGTATTAATACTGCCCGCGGTTTGGTTTTCGACGGATTTTACGAGGAACCCGATTTTGACGCGAATGGTAATTTAAACAGTGGAGTTGTGGCATCGTCGTACACCAACGTGCGTCCCGGCGACATGAAGTATGTTGATCAAAACGAAGATGGTATTATTACTGATTACGATAAAATACCGATGGACTACAATGCTATTCCTGAAATAACAGGAGCCATTAAAGGTGGATTTACATACAAAGGTCTTGATTTTAACGTTTTTGTTATGGGGGTAACAAACAGAACAGTTGCTCTGCCATATAATTACACTCATCCATTTGTTCAAAACAATAACATTACTGCTTTCTCTGCTAATCCATGGACTCCTGCAACTGCTGCTACAGCAACCAGTCCCAGATTAACAACTCAAGATAACATCAATAATAATCAGGCTACTGATTTTTATATGCGCGACGGCAGTTATATCAAACTGCGTAATATTGAGTTGGGATACACTTTCGGTTTAGGTAAAATTGAAGCAGTTCGTCTATCAGTTACAGGTACTAACCTTTTTACCTGGGATAAAATCGACGACCTTGAAGCAGAGAGCCTTTCAACCGGATATCCACTTTCAAAAGCAGTCTCACTTGGTTTAAAAGTAAATTTCTAAACCTGTAAATAGAAGAATATGAAAATGATCAAAAATATCTCAATTTTATTCTTACTTGCTCTTGCAATCTACTCGTGCGAGGATGATTATTTGCAAGTGAAGAACGTTGACACTGGAGTAGCCATAGAAGATTTGTATAGCCGTTACAGTCAGATTCAGGGCGTAATATGGGAAGCATACAGCTATTTACCTGATGGTCTGGGCGAATTATGGCTCGAAGGTGCAACAGATATAGCTGAAGCAACAAGAGAAAGCAATGCAGCTCAATTATATAACCTGGGAACCTGGACACAGTTTAGAAACCCTGACGATGTTTGGGCAACCAATTTTGCCGGAATTGACCAGGTTAACCGTTTCTTGAAAAACAAAGATAACGTTACTCTTGAGGAGATTAAAGCAAATAGTACCGACGGAGATTCTACCGCATATTATAAGGCACTCGACAATATGATGTTAATGGAAGGTGAAGCTTTGTTTCTGAAAGCTTTCTTTTACATGGAACTGACACAACGTTACGGAGGCGTACCAATTTTTGACGAGCCGCTTGATTACAATGATCCATCGAGCTGGAAAAATGTACAACGTAACTCGGTAAAAGAATGTCTGGATTATATTGTTGAGCTTTGCGATCAGGCAAATGCAATTGTTACCGACGATGTACATTCACGCTTCTCGTGGTACGAGAACGGACGTATAACAGGCAGCGGTATTAAAGCGCTAAAAGCAAAAGCGACACTTTACGGTGCAAGCCCGCTATTTAAAGATGCCGGTTCTTCAATAACCTGGGAAGACGCTGCCGAAGCTGCACATGCTGTTATAGCAACCGGAAAATTCAGTTTGGTTAGTAATTATTCCGACTTATTCGGTTCGGGTAATGCCAATTCGGGCGAAATCATTTTTAAACGTCGATATGGTTCGATAAACTGGTTCGAATACAACCAGTTCCCGATTGCCTTTGTTGGTAGCAACGGTAACAGCTTAACTCCAACTCAAAACTTTGTTGACGCGTTTGAAGTAACAAGTGATGGTACATCAGAGGCTTTCGACTGGAATAACGCAACTCATGCAGTTGATCCTTACGCTAACCGCGACAGTCGTTTTTATACAACAGTGGTTTATAATGGTTCGGATTTCTCATCACAAAACATCGAAACATACACCGGTGGTAACAGTGGTTTGCCAAAAGAAAATGCAACCAAAACAGGTTATTATCTTGGTAAATGGGTTAACAAGGGTATTGATCTTATAAACGCAACAACTGCTAACCATACCTGGGCATATTCACGTTATGCAGATATCTTGCTAATGTATGCCGAGGCAATGTACAATGCCTATGGAGCCGATGCCGATCCTGAGGGCTACGGAATGACTGCCTTGGAGGCCATCAATTTAGTAAGAGCCAGATCGAATGTACAGGCACTGCAAGCATCAGAGTTGAATCAGGCTGCTATTGAGCACGAGCGTATGGTTGAGTTGGCCTTTGAAGGCAAACGTTACTGGGATGTACGTCGCTGGAAAAAAGCAACTACTTATTTCAATCAACCGGTGACCCGCATTGAAATCACTAAAAACGGGGATGACTTCAATTACGAAGTTAAAACCCTGGAAAACCGTGTTTTTTCTGAAAAAATGAATTGGTATCCAATTCCTCAATCTGAAATCTCAAAAACAGGATGGGAACAAAATCCTTCCTGGTAGTTTTTCGCATAGATCAATAGAATATGCTGGAGGCTTAGGCCTTCAGCATATCACTTCTTTAGTTTCAAACCTATCTGTCGGTACTGAAGTTGATATCGTCTAATCATCGGATGATAGAAATTTTTAAAAACTGGTATGAGATTAATGTACTTCCGGCAGCGGTAACGAGCTGAAGTCCTTGGGTGCGTTTTTGTTTACAAATGTTTGATTGTTAAATGATTTGTATTCATGGGTGTACATGGTTGTATATGGAATGAATGTTGACTACCTTACGTTTGATTTTACTTTAAACCAACATAAAATGAAAACCTATTTTTTATTTATCTTTTGCTATGTTTTGTTGGCAAGTTGCCAGCCTAAACAAGAGCAGTCATTTGGGCAAACATCAACTTCTTCTGATTCTTTTATCAAGGTTGATGGTCCAAACCTAATTACCCCCGATGGTGAAAAGTTTCTAATCAGAGGTACCAACCTTGGTAACTGGTTAAATCCTGAAGGCTACATGTTCCGTTTTCGTAATACGAATTCGGCAAGTAGGATAAACCAGGCATTTTGCGAAATGGTTGGACCCGATTTTATTGCCGGTTTCTGGAAACAATTCAAAGACAATTATGTGACTATAGACGATATTATGTTCTTAAAATCAGTGGGTGTTAACTCGCTTCGTTTACCATTTCATTATAAATTATTTACCGACGAAGATTATATGGGGTTGACTGCAGATCAGGACGGATTTGAACGCGTGGATCAGCTGATAAACTGGTGTAAAGAGGCGGGTATTTATCTGATCTTAGATATGCACGATGCACCGGGTGGGCAAACCGGAGATAATATCGATGATAGCTATGGTTATCCCTGGTTGCTGGAAAGCGAAATATCTCAGCAGCTTTTTATCGACATTTGGGTGAAGATTGCCGATCGCTATAAAGATGAACCAATCATACTAGGATACGACCTGTTGAATGAGCCCATTGCACCGTATTTTGAGAACCTGGATGAGTTAAATTCAAAACTCGAGCCATTGTATAAAAAAGCCGTAGCGGCTATTCGCCAGGTGGATAATAACCATGTTATTTTGCTGGGAGCAGCTCAATGGAACAGTAATTTCAAAGTATTTAGCAATGCTGATTTTGATGATAATCTGATGTATACCTGTCATCGTTACGGGGGCGAACCAACTGCTGAGGCCATTAAATCATACATCGATTTCCGCGACAAAGTAAATCGCCCAATGTACATGGGAGAAACCGGACACAACACCGACGAATGGATGGCAGCTTTCAGAACAATGATGGAAGAGAACAACATCGGATGGCACTTCTGGCCTTATAAAAAAATGGACGGATCGTCATGTGTTTCTATTCCGGCTCCTGAAAACTGGGACCTTGTTGTTGATTTTGTTGAAGCCGACCGCAGTTCATATAAAGCAATAAGGGAAGCTCGTCCTGATCAGGAAGTGGCAAAGAAGGTATTGTCGGATTTTCTCGAGAATTGTAAGTTTAGTAATAACGAAATTAACCATAACTACCTAAATGCCCTTGGATTGGGAACAAAATAGCATAGCTTTTTCACCCCAATCGTATTCTTTGTGCAATGATGTTTTAAACAATACTCTCATCATAAAAAACTTGAATTTTAGAACCAATGAAAAATAAATTAATTCTCACAGGCATAATCACAGCTGTTCTTTCAATGAATGCTGTTTTTGTGAAGGCTCAGTCGTCAAAATCAGAATCGATTGAAGCCTGGGTAACAACTTTAGATCGCTCACAGCTTTTTACAAAACAGGAAGAAGTTATTGAATTTGGTAACCGTCCGCGTGGGTGGGGAGCTACAACTATAACTATTGATGATAATTTGCAAATGCAGGCCGTTGATGGATTTGGCTTTGCCTTAACCGGAGGTAGCGCTGGCCTGATGATGGGTATGAGCCAACCCGAACGTACTAAATTAATTAACGAGCTTTTCAGAACCGACGAAGATAATATTGGTGTCAGCTACATCCGTTTAACAATAGGAGCTTCAGACTTAAATAGCTTTGTTTTTTCGTACAACGATTTGGAAGATGGTGAGGTCGATCTGAAACTTGAAAAGTTTAATTTGTCACAAGACATGTACGATGTAATTCCGGTAGTGAAGGAAATCCTTGCCGTGAATCCGGATATAAAAATCCTGGCATCGCCATGGTCGGCACCAACCTGGATGAAAACAAACAACAAGGTAAAAGGCGGTAAATTAAAAGAAGAGTATTATCCGGTGTACGCACAATATTTTGTAAAATACATTAATGCAATGAAAGAGCAGGGTATTACAATTGATGCCATTACGGTTCAGAATGAGCCGCTCAATGTAAACAATACTCCGAGTATGCAAATGTTACCCAACGAACAACGGATTTTTATTAAAGATCACCTGGGACCTGCCTTTGAACAAGCCAACATAAAAACTAAAATTGTTTTATTCGATCATAACCTCGATCGGATAGACCATCCGCTTACTACTTTAAGCGATCCGGAAGCAGCAAAATATGCCGATGGATCAGGTTTTCATCACTATGGAGGCGAATTAAGTGCCTTAACAACCATGCATATTGCTCATCCTGAAAAGAATTTGTATTTCACCGAGCAAATGGTAGTTGAAAGACCAGGTAGCGAAACAATTGAGATTGCTAACCAGGTAGCGCGACTAATTATTGGTGTAACGCAAAACTGGAGCAAAAACGTAATTCTTTGGAATTTTGCTGCTGATCCGTTAAATGATCCGCACACTGAGGACGGAGGTTGTTCGATGTGCCAGGGAGCAGTTACAATAGAGGGTGACAATGTTAGCAGAAACATTGCTTATTATGTGGTGGCACATGCGTCAAAATTTGTTCGCCCGGGTTCGGTAAGAATCGGCTCAACTCAAAAAGGCGATACAATGGTTAATCTTACACAAGATGAAGAGCATCGTGGTGAAAATGCACTACGTGTAGGGCTATCAATAACTTACAATGTCTTTCCTAATGTAGCATTTCGTACTCCATCGGGAAAAACAGTGTTAATTGTGGCCAACGATTCGCGTTCGGCCAGGTCGTTCAGAATTAAATACAACGGACAATATGCCAACGTAAATCTTAGTCCCGGAGCAGTTGGAACTTATGTATGGTAACAACTTTTAAAAAGTCAGATTAACCCAGTTTAAATATTTATTAAAGACCTAGAATGTACAAATTAACTTTTCTTGTGCTGTTGCTTTTGGGCAGTATGCAAATGAGGGCCGAAAATGGTTCTTCATTTTATTCTCAGAAACCAGAAGATGCGGAAGCCGTTTATTTCACTTCCGAAAATTTTGATATTACAAACGACGGAAAAACAGATGTTTCCGAGCAGTTACAGCAGGCAATCAATCAATTAAAAAAGGATAAGAATTTTGGTGTATTATTTATTCCTGAAGGAACATACACCATTTCAAAAACTATTTATGTGCCTTCTGCTATTCGTTTAATTGGTTATGGTAAAAAACGTCCGGTAATTGTTTTAAAAAAGAATTCACCGGGTTTCCAGGAAGTGGTTCCGAATGATAAAGGTAAAGCCAGTTATATGTTTTGGTTTACCAGCGGAGTGGTTGAGTCGGATGGGCCGGTTTACGATGCAGGAGCAGGAACTTTTTACAGTGCGTTATCCAATATCAACCTGAAAATTGAAGCAGGAAATCCGGAGGCAGTGGCGCTTCGTACGCATTTTGCGCAACACAGCTTTATTGCCCACAGCGATATTTTTATTGGTGATGGGAAAGCTGGTTTGTTCGATGTGGGAAATATGATTGAAGATGTTCGCTTTTTTGGTGGCGAATATGGTATTTATACCACCAAAGCTTCGCCGGGCTGGCAGTTTATGATGCTCGACAGCTATTTTGAAGGCCAGCGAAAAACAGCCATAAAAACACAGGAAGGCGGTTTTACAATTGTTCGCATGCATGTTAAAGATTGCCCGGCTGCCATTCAGGTGGATGACAATTACTGGGAAAAACTGATTTTGGACGAATGTACTTTTGAAGATGTTTCGGGGCCAGCAATTGTGGTAAGCAACGAAGGAAATGCAAACATGCAGCTCAATATTCGTAACATGGTGTGCAAAAATGTTCCGGTGTTGGTGAAATATCCAAAAACGAAAACTGAGACTCTTGCTCCCGGAAAAACATACAAAGTAAACAAACTTGTGTACGGTTTGCAGATGGACGACATCGACGCGGAGGCAAAAATAGAAACCACTTTTGAGGCAGAAGAAATAAACGAATTACCCGCCCAGGCGAATGATATTCCGGCTCTTCCTTCAATGGATAAGTGGGTAAATGTAAAAACGTACGGAGCAAAAGGAGATGGTGTAAGCGATGATACCGAAGCCATTCAGAATGCAATTGATAACAATCAATGTGTTTATGTGCCGCAAGGTTCGTATTTAATTAGCGAAACCATCAGATTAAAATCAAATACGGTATTACTTGGTCTGCATCCGATGGCAACCAATTTTGCACTGAAGGAAAATTCAGAGGCTTTTGGTGGATTTGGCAGCCCAAAGCCAATGGTTGAAAGTCCTGAGAACGGCAATTGTATTCTTGCGGGAATTGGCTTGTCAACCGGAGCCTGTAATTACCGTGCTGTGGCCTGTAAATGGATGGCTGGCGAAAATTCGATGGTGGATGATGTGAAGTTTATTGGCGGCCATGGTACCATGCGTCCCGATTCGAAAGTTCCGTGGAAATGGCAGGAGTTGGATCATGGCAACGGCAGAACTCCTCACGGAGGTTATGCTTCAACCTGGGACACGCAATACTGGAGCCTTTGGGTTACCAATAACGGCGGAGGGATTTTCAAAAATATCTGGTCAGCAAATACTTATGCTACATCGGGTATTTATGTTTCTAACACGAATACCGCCGGACGTATTTACGCCATGTCGGTTGAGCATCACGTGCGCAACGAGGTGCGTTTCAACAAGGTTTCAAACTGGAAAGTATATGCTCTTCAGCTGGAAGAAGAAAGTGTGGAGAGTTCAGAGTGTCAGCCGCTGGAAATAGGAGAATGCAGTAACCTGGTATTTGGCAATTTGTACATGTTTCGTGTTATTCGGGTGAAAGTTCCTTATCCGTATTCAATCAGAACCTGGGACTGCACCGATCTCGAATTCTTAAATGTTCACAATTACAGCCAGATAAAATATACAACCGATAATCCGTTGTACGATATTAACACCAATACTGAAGTTCGTCCGGTTGAACTTGCCAGACTCTTTGTAAGTGGAAAAACCGCTAAAAACAGCACAAAAAATACAGATGATAATGTGCAGCTTTTAGCCAAAGGTTTTGAGTTTGCAGTTGGTGCATGCCACGATTCGCAAGGAAATATTTATTTCTCGGAACAACGAATGAAGCGTATTTACAAATGGTCGGTTAAAACACAATCCTTAGCATTACTTGCCGATTTTCCCTGGCAGCCTTTGTCGCTGGCCTGCGATTCGGAAGACAATTTGCTGGTGGTATTTCGTTACGATGCGCAACCAGGATTCCTCGTAAACGGTAAAGTAGAAAGTTTCCCTACGCCTGATGATGCGAGTGGAACTTCGTTTGCCGGTTGGGGAAATACCGGGTTTGGAGTATTGGTTTATTCCATCGATCCTGAAAATCCGGACGAAACAATTTCAATGCTAAGCAAAGTAAAAATGGGAACCGTTGCTCCAATTCACAAGGCTTTGTATCCGTCGAACCGCTGGCGCGATTTCCACGATTTTAACGAAGTTTCAATTAACCGGAATGAAGAGTGCTGGCTGGCTCCCGATGGTAAAACTATCATTCCTACCTGTTACGATTTGGCACGTGCGTGTGCATTAGTAGAAGCATTTCCGGGAGAAACAATGTATGCGGCCGACGAATACGATAAGCGCACAGTAAGCTATGATGTTGATGAAAAGGGCTATATATCCAAGTTGAAATACTTTGCCGAAAAAGGTGAATTTAGCTCGGTGCCCGATCAGCAAGGAAATGTATATGTTGCTGATGGCGAGTTGTATGTTTTTGATAAAGAAGGAAATCAAACCAATATGATTCGTATTCCTGAACGCCCGTCAACAATGTCGTTTGGGGGAAAAGATGGAAAAACACTTTTTGTAACCGGTAGATCAGAATTTTTCAGAATAAATAAATAGTAAAGAATTTAAAAAATGAAATTAATAAGTATAAAGGTATTGGGTGTTATGCTCATTTCAATATGGGCCTTAAGTTCTTCTGCCCAGTCTTTTTTGCATACCGAAGGACAGGATATGGTTAACGAAGAAGGAAAAAAAGTTTTTCTTCGGGGTGTTGGTCTTGGTAACTGGATGTTGCCTGAAGGATACATGTGGAAATTTGGAAAATACGGTGACAGACCACGAAATATTGAGAAAATTGTAGCTGCTCATATTGGTCAGGAAAAAGCAGATGAATTCTGGAAAGAATATCGAAAAAATTACATTACCGAGGCCGATATTAAACGGATCGCAGAATTGGGTTATAACTCTGTAAGACCGGCTTTAAACTCACGACTTTTTATTACCGAAGGCCAAAACAACGAGTTTATTGATGAAGGTTTTGAATTATTGGACAACCTTGTTAAGTGGTGTAAAAAATATCACTTGTATGTAATTATTGATATGCACGGTGCACCGGGCGGACAAACCGGACAAAATATCGACGACAGTCCTAACGATTTACCCGAGTTGTTTATGAATCCTAAAAACGAGGAGCTCTTGGTTAAACTTTGGGTGAAAATTGCCGAACGTTACAAAGAAGAACCAATTGTTGCAGCATACGATCTTTTAAATGAACCGCTTCCTGAGCGAACCGGAGCTGCAGAAAAGCACAAACATCAATTGGTACCGCTTTATAAAAAGCTGATTACTGAAATTCGTAAAGTGGATAAAAAGCACATGTTTACACTGGAGGGATATAATTGGTCCAACAATTGGTCTGAATTTACTGAAGCTCTTGACGACAATATGTTTTTCCAGTTTCATTTCTATAATTGGGATCGTCCTGATCATTTAAAAGACATTAGTTATTTTCTGAAAAAGCGTGAAGAGTTGAATACTCCTGTTTGGGTGGGCGAAACCGGCGAAAAAAACAATACGCTGTATTTCTCAACTTCTCAGCTGTTCAGTACAACCAATATTGGTTGGTCTTTTTGGCCATGGAAAAAAATGGATACCGAAAACACGCCGTATTCAATAAAATCGCCCGAAGGTTGGCAGGAAGTAGCTGCTTATTCCCGCCGTGGCGAAAATGTTACTGCAAAGAATCCGGAAAAGATATTTAACCAACTTCTGGAGAATATAAAGATTGAAAATTGTGTTTATTTCCCTGATGTTGTTAATGCCATGTTTTGCCGCATTCCCTTAAAAATTGAAGCTGAAAATTATGGTCATAAAGGATATCTGAAATCGTATTTTGTAAAAGATACGGCAACTATGTCGGCCAACTACCGCAGAGAAGAACCAGTCAAAGTAGAGGTAATCAACAGTAACAAACAGTCGCTTATTTCTGATCAGGCAATTCATTTGTCGGAAGGAGAGTGGACGGCATACAATTTTGTTTCCCTGCAAGAAAAACAGTATAAAATGTCTTTTGAAATAAAGACGGTTGGTACAGCAGATATTGTTTTAAGGATTAACGGGAACCGAATTACAAAACAAGTCAACGCTTCAGAATGGACCGAAATAGAACTTGATCCACAAGTGTTTACTGCTGGCGAAAACGAATTAAAAGTTGAAGTTGAGACAGGTGACATTCAGTTGAATTGGATAAACATTTATTAATAACTTCTATATAAATTATGAGGAAATCAATTTTTTATTCTATCCTGACATTATTTGTCGCTGCTGCTTGTACAAATTCGAATGACGAGAAACAAGTTCCCGATAGTGCTTCGGCAGATCAAAAGGTTGTTAAAGTAACAGAGGCGAGTGTATATGTAACCGCAAAAGATACAGATCTTAAGCTGAGTGCTGTTGGCCAGTTTAAATTTGCTGAAATTGGGCAACCTTTGGAGACACAGCCATTTGTTTTGATTGACCCGGCAAAAACGTTTCAAACGATGGAAGGTATCGGTGCTGCCTTGTCTGATGCAGCGGCTGAAACATTTTATAAAATGCCAAAAGACGTGCAACAACAGCTTTTATCCGCCTTTTATGATAAAGATGAGGGTATTGGTTACAATTTTGCCCGTACTAATATTGCCAGTTGTGATTTTTCAAGTGGTTCTTATAATTATGTGGAAGAGAACGATGCTGAACTAAAGACGTTTAGTGTTGCACACGACGAAAAGTATCGTATTCCGTTTATTAAAGAGGCATTTAATGCAGCCGATGGAAAAATCAAGTTATTTGTTAGTCCGTGGAGCCCACCAGCCTGGATGAAAGATAATAATAATGTGCTAAAAGGTGGAAAATTACTTGACGAGTACAATCAAAGTTGGGCTAATTATTACATTAAATTTATTCAGGAATATGAAAAACATGGAATTCCAATTTGGGGGCTTTCGGTTCAGAACGAACCAATGGCTGTTCAAAAGTGGGAATCGTGTGTTTATTCTGCGACTGAAGAACGTGATTTCATTAAAAATTACCTGGGGCCAGCGTTGCACAACAATGGCATGAGTGAGAAAAAGCTAATTGCCTGGGATCATAACCGCGATCAGGTTTACCAAAGAGCTACCACTATTTTAAGCGATCCTGATGCCGCAAAATATGTTTGGGGAATTGGTTTTCACTGGTACGAACCATGGACTGGAGGCGATATGCAGTTTGAAAACCTGAAGCTGGTAAATGATGCTTTCCCGGAAACAAAGCTTGTGTTCACCGAAGGTTGTATAGAAAAATATGATGCTGAGCGCGTAACCGAATGGTGGCTTGGTGAGCGTTATGGGTATTCAATGTTACACGACTTTAACAATGGTACTGTAGCCTGGACAGATTGGAACGTTTTTCTTGATGAAAATGGAGGGCCAAATCACGTAGGTAACTTCTGTTATGCACCGGCACATGCCAACACGCAAACGGGAGAAGTGGTATTTACCAATTCTTACTATTACATCGGCCATTTTTCGAAGTTTATAAAAGCCGGAGCAAAAAGAATAGCTGCCTCTTCAAGTCGTACCGACCTGGAGTCGACAGCTTTTATAAACCCCGATGGTTCGTTGGCTGTTGTGGTTCTTAATCGTTCAGAGGAGGAATTTAACTACTCCTTAATGCTTAACGGAAAGGCTACTGTTTTAAAAAGTTTGCCAAGATCGATAATGACTATTATTCTGTAATAAATAAAGACATTGATTTATATAATATTTATCATAGATCAACCTTTTTCATGATTATAAGAGAAGTTGGAAGGTTTGTTTATTTTTTAAATAGTTTAGTTTGAGTAAAGGTAAGTGGCACCGGAATTAATAATGATGGTGCCCTTCTTTATTTGTAGAGTTAGCTTTTTTCCTGAGTTCCGCACTTTCTCAAAGGTGAAAAATCTAATCTGCACATAAACAGGTGATTAGTCTGTTTTTAGTTGATTTGCACTATGTTTGTGAGAAAAAAAAGAATAAAAGCGGAATTGTAAGTGTGCAAATCATTGATAAAAGCAGTGGGAAATACAAAATGGTTAAGACAATTGGCAGCTCAAACGATGCTACCGAGATCGACATACTCTACAATCAAGGATTAGATTACATCGAGCATTACCAGGGGCAGCAAATCTTTGATTTCTCTACCCGGGATTTCAAAAAAACAATCAAACAAAGCATTCAAAAAATATACATCGATGGGATTCATCTTTTACTTGGCAAAATTTATACTGAAATAGGTTTCAATGAAATTTGCGATGATCTTCTCAAACAGCTGGTTTTGGTATGGCTCTCGCACCCGGCCAGCAAATTAATGACTACGCACAATTTGCAGCGATATTTTTCTGTTGATATCAATGAGGATCGCATCTACAGATACCTGGCAAGATCTATACAGATCACAAGGAAAAACTTCAGCAAATTAGCTACAACCATACCAGGAAGATTCTTGGAGGTATTGTTAATGTTGTTTTTTACGATGTTACGACTATCTACTTTCAAATAGACGATGAAGATGAAATTCGAAAACGAGGTTTTTCCAAAGAAGGAAGGCATCAAAATCCACAAATAGTTTTAGGACTTCTTGTTGGTCTGGAAGGCTATCCGCTGGCCTATGAGATCCACGAAGGGAACAAGTTTAAAGGCCATACAATACTCCCCATTATTGATGCATTTAAAGCTAAATACAAACTGGATAAGCTAATTGTAATTACCGACACGGGATTGCTCTCATCATCGAATGTAAAAGAGTTGCAGAAAAAAGGTTACGAGTTTATTCTTGGAGCAAGAATAAAAAATGAGAGTACAGCCGTAAAACAAAAAATACTTTCACTGAAGCTAGATGATAAAAACTGGGATTCTTCATTACTATTCTATAAGCGGGCAGATTGATTATATCAAAATCAGTTTGATTTGATTAATACAACTTTAAAGCAAAGAGCAATTAACCTCTATAAAAACTCCTGGAATCTATGGGTACTTAGTGCGGATACGGGAGACAATTTACAGAAAGTGGAGCGCCAGAATTATTATGCCTTTTACTCAGGAGTTGAAATTGAGAAATTTGCGGAGGATTGGAAAACCAGATTTGAGCTTAGTCATGAAACATAGAATGATAATTTTTACTATGACGTATGACGTAGAAAAAATCTCAAACGACCAAAACGAAATCAGGCTTAGGGCAAATTACATAAAAAGTGTTGCTCCCAGGTGGTTGGTTGGTACATTTGGCGGGTGTTTCTCTCAAACATACATGAACATAAAAAGTCAGTATAATATAGATGCCGGTGTGGAGTATGATATTTTTCCAAGGGATTTTCAGTAAAGTTGCTTAATCGATTATTTTAAGTTTATCGTACAGATCAAACCTATATTATCATTTGCTTTACGAGGATAACAAATCGAAATATAAACTAAAAAGTTAAATAATTCTAAAAATGTTGTATATTTAATCCTGTACGTGGTTGTTTGTTAGGTGACTTAGGAATATGGGACAGTTTTATATCTACCCAAATCGAGCAAAGGGTAGTATGAATTATTATGAACTAAAAACACATAATATGGAAAAAACTGTTTACTCGAACATGGTTGATACTTTAGAAGACAAACTTAACAAGTTAAAACAAGAAAACCATGATGTCATTACTCAGGCCGGTATAGCCATAGGTTTATGTCTGATCACTTATTCTGAGCTAAAAACCATCGTTCTTAAGAATGGATTTGAATCAGATAAAGAGGAAATTAATTTCTTCAAGTATATAAAGCCACGTCTTTGTAGTAAAATAACTTTTTACCGAAAGCAGTATATTATCGAATCTCATCGTCCAAAGTCTACGAATACACTGCAAATTGAATTTTTGCTTAAAGAAATTGAGAAGTTGCAACTCTTTTTTGAGGAACACCATGCACTTATTGAGTACTACAGAAGCAGGCAAACCATCTTTGACGATAAATATTTTAAACGAAATATCACAGAACCACTCATGGGTACAAATAATTACGCTTATTTGACAGATCCCCAGTTTTCAACTGTTTATGATGGTATCCTGGCCGATATTCTGGCTTATGAAAGTTTGGAAAAATACCTGGCCAATGAGATTCAAAAGCTACAACATACAGAAGGTAATTCGGGACCGAATGATCATGAATATGTATGGACCGGAAAACTTACCTGGCTCGCAGAGATGATTTATGGCATAGTGGAAACAGGAGTGATTAATAATGGAAATATTTCGGTAAACAAATTAATCCAGCTCTTCAGTAAAATCTTCAGGCTACCCTCCGAAGATATATACAATGCTTACCGATCTGTGTATTCTCGAAAAACAGAACCTTTAATTTTTATTGAGAAAATGCGTGAAGCCCTGCTTAAAAAGATCAATGATAAATATAAATAGGAACAATAAAATTTCATGTAATTATGGATTGGATTATCTTTGCAGCAGATAATGTAAATAATTCTCTCTGACGTGAGAGAACTACAATAATGATATTAGAGCGTTAGCTTTTATTCTTGCAAAAGAAAATCGCCAATTTTTTACACAACAAGGATATAGGTATGACGCCCACGATTCAGCGTGGGCTCAACTTATTTGTTGTGTGGGTGTTTGGCGATACCTATTTTGCAAATGCAGTTCGTAGCCCGCGCTCTTCTTATCTCCCAATTACAGTTGTATTAATAAGGAGATAACATGGCAACTAAAAAAAACAAAGAATTTGCAGATTTGATTGCTCCCTTTACTGCTTGTCCTTTTGAAAAGGTAGAAGTAGATTGTCCGTTTTCAGATTTTGGGAATCACAAAGGTTTGGACGAAATTCTAAAACTCATTGATCAACTTCCTGATGAAAAACTTATATCCTTGCGAGAGCACCATAAAACTTGTCAGGAATGGAAGATTGAAAAAGGGGAAGCAATTGTAAATATCTAACACTTACTTAACCATATAAAAAATACACCTGTATTTAGGTGTTTAATTTTCCGCATAGGAATTTCAATATTTGGCAAAACTCAAATTGTATCATTTAAAAACAATTAGTTATGCCAACAGAAATTGTAACCACTGATGATCTTCGGGAATTCAAACTCGAACTGATCAAAGAAATCAAACAGCTCTTCGCCGCCCATCACGGGCAACCTTCCAAAAAATGGTTAAAATCCTACGAAGTCAGAAAGTTGCTGGGGATCTCACCTGGTACATTACAAAACCTTCGTGTAAATGGCACTTTGGCCTACACGAAAATAGGAGGAGTAATCTTTTATGACAGTGAAGAGATCCAAAAAATGATGATGGAAAACAGAGTCCAAAACCGCTTTGAGTTTGGACGCAGGAAATGAACTATATCAAACATCAAACCGCTTTATTTGAACGGTTTGCTGATGATAACAGGATCACGCCATTTCATATCAGTCTTTATTTTGCACTGTTTCAGCTATGGAATAGAAACCGTTTTCGGAATCCTTTTCCCATTCTAAGGGAAGAGGTAATGCTTTTGGCGCATATCGGTTCTACCAACACCTATGCAAAATGTATAAAACAGCTTCGGGATTGGGGCTATATTGACTATACCTCCTCGGGAAATCTGTATACCGGTTGGAAAGTTTCCTGTATCACTTTTGATACCGGAACTGCGACTAGAACTGATACAGGAAGTGCGACGAGAAGTAATACCGGAACTGCGACTGGAACTGCGACCGGAAGTGATACCAGAAGTGCGACGGTATATAAGGAAGAAAACAATACAAACAGAACAAACAGTACTAAACAGGATCACCATAAAATCGTTAAAAATGGAAAGCAAAAGAAATCCACAGGGCGCTTCCACATCAACAACGACAAAGATTATTCGGAACCCTTATAAAGAAATTGCTCAGTTTAAAGATGGGATGTTCCGGTTTAATTTTACCGAAAGCAGAAACTGGTTGGAAGACCAGGGGAAACAAATCTTTGGTTCGCACTTTTATATCGATCCGCTTGATCATCCATTAATTCATGATCTTTTGATCTATGCCATTGGAGACAAGGAAACAGCAGGAAAACGAAATCTGGATCTGAATAAAGGGATTCTGCTAACCGGGCCGGTCGGATGCGGAAAAACATCGATTATGATGCTCATTCGATATTTCTTTCCTCCCGATAAAAAGTATCGGATAAAATCCACGCGTAAAATTAGTTTTGAATTTGAGAGTGACGGTTTTAAAGTGATAAAACGTTATGCACCGGAATCCGAAGTCAAAAATACCAAATTGCGATCACCCAATTATTGTTTTGATGACCTTGGAATTGAACAGGTACAAAAACACTTTGGGAATGAGTGCGATGTAATGGGAGAGATTCTTCTCAGCCGGTATGATTTGTTTATCTCGGAAAAAGTGATGACACATATTACCACCAATCTATCTGCATCCGAAATTGAACAGCGTTATGGTAATCGTGTTCGTAGCCGGATGCGAGCCATGTTTAATCTGATGGCTTTTAGTAAGGGTAGCGAAGACAAGAGAATTTGAAATGTTGAATATTATCAACTAAATATTTATATTTGTGGAAAATAATCAACATTATGAGGCCAAAGAAAAATATTATCTTTCCAAAACACCTGCAGATAATGGAACGTCTGGGCGAGAATATAAAGCTGGCTCGTAAAAGGAGAAAGCTGACAACGGTTCAGGTAGCAGAGCGTGCCGATATCGACAGAACAACCCTTTACCAGATAGAAAAAGGGAATCCGAAAGTATCAATGGGGGCTTACTTTAACGTGCTAAGAGTTTTAGGTTTGCAGGATGATTTTCTGAAACTGGCTGCCGACGATACTTTGGGTAGAAAATTACAGGACCTGGATTTATTGTAAACCTCCTTCACGAATAAAGAGCTTGAAAATATGGCAACAGCAAAAACAGATATATACGTTTACGCCCACTGGAAAGGGCTTTCGGATCCTCAGTTGATAGGAATCCTTTCTGCCCATGCAGCCAAGGGAAGAAAAGCATTTAGTTTTGAATATACTGCTGCCTGGCTAAAATCGGCGGAATACCGCTTGCTGGATCCGGATATTCAGTTTTATGGCGGTCCGCAATTTCCGAATAACAAGGAAAATTTTGGCCTGTTTCTGGATAGTATGCCGGATACCTGGGGAAGAACATTGATGAAGAGGCGTGCAGCACAGGAAGCTGCTGAAAAAGGGGAGCGGGCAAAAACGTTGTATGAAGTGGATTATTTACTCGGAGTACTGGATGAAAGCCGTATGGGAGCTTTGCGCTTTAAAACCGATCCCAACGGTCCTTTTCTTGATAACAACGAACAGTCCCCAACACCGCCTTGGTCTTCGGTTGCTGAGTTGCAGGAAGCCGCGAGTAATATTGAAAACGAAACCAACAACGATGCGGTAAAGAAATGGCTGGCCATACTAATTGCACCGGGCTCATCACTGGGAGGAGCCCGACCCAAAGCCAATATACTGGATAAAGATCATAACCTTTGGATTGCCAAGTTTCCAGCTAAAAACGATACGATAGATAAAGCGGCCTGGGAATATCTGGCCTGGCAACTGGCTTTAAAAGCAGGGATCAACATGTCAGAATGCAGGATCAGTAAAGTAGCAGGAAAGTACAACACCTTTTTTACCAAACGTTTTGACCGGGAACAGGAACAGCGGATTCATTTTGCCTCTGCCATGACCATGACCGGAAATAACGAAGATACGATCAGGGATAATCCTGCAAGTTACCTTGAAATGGCTGAATTTATTCAAAACCACGGTACCCGTATAAACGAGCATCTGGAACAGCTATGGCGTAGAATTGTATTCAATATCGCAATTTCCAATACGGATGATCACCTGCGTAACCACGGTTTTCTTTTAACTGAAAAAGGCTGGGTATTGTCACCGGCTTATGATATCAATCCCTCGATTGATAAAGATGGCCTGGCCTTAAATATTGACATGGATAACAATGCCCTGGATTATGAGCTGGCAAAAAGTGTAGGCCCGTTTTTCCGGTTGGATAACAAGCAAATGGACCGGATAATTGATGAAGTCACCACTTCGGTAAAGAACTGGCGCAAAATGGCAAAGACTATTGGCATCTCCAACAGTGAACAGGACTTGATGGCCAAAGCATTTCACATTTAATTCATCCCTGCAATTTCTATTGGCTAATTCCTGTGCATCGGCCCATTATTCCGGTGTGCTGAACCAGCTTTGCTCATGATTCGCAGGTTTTCGCTCTCCTGATGATATCCCGGAATGAAAAGCCTCATTGCACCACACAGCAAGAGCCGGAACTCCGGTTCGCTTTGCTCCATTCCTTCCCGTAGTTTCCTTTCACCTGCCCGGATTTTTGGCCACCCACTTTCCACCCCAAAGCAAAAATCCGAAGTCATGTTCCAGTCACGCCATCCCCATTCACAATACTTCCCTGCATTCCAGCACTTGCCTTTAGCCTTCCCGCATAATAACTTTAACAGGTATTGAGGTATTTCTCCCGTGCCGCGGCTCTTTTCCCTGACGGGCTCCGACACTCCCTAAACCCGTTCGCGCACTCACGGGATATGGTTGTTAGTCTCGCCCTTACAGAGAAAAACGCCTTCAGGCACCGCACGGAAAGAGCCCTCTTTTCGTTTCACTTCTGTCCGGCACTTTCCTGAAGCCTGCACACATTATTACTTGACAGTTCATTGTTTTTTAAAGGTTGAAAACAAAAAAAAGACGCCCAAAGATCTCCATCCTCCGCCAATGCCCACGCTCATTAAACCGCAAGGCTAAATAAATGTCCCGTTTTATTGGTTTAAAAGTTTGATTTTGAAAGATTGCAGGGACGGGCCAGCCTTGCCGTTTATCTCCGGATGGCGGTTCCATGGGCTTTCTTCTCTTTTTTTTCTTTTTTTCTCTTCTTTTGGGGATTATTTTATTTTACCAAATAAAATTAAAACAACCTGTTATTTAGTGTGGTTGAGGTTATTCAGACCTGAAACATACTATTTCAATTAAATTTTATGATATAGAGGGGATTTATTTAACCATATAAAAAATACATGTGTATTTAGGTGTTTTTTTTCTCCAGCCCGACTGCTGAATTTTGCCAACAGTTTCACCTGAAAAAATACGAATCATGTTTGGCTTAAATGAAATTACCTGGAAAGAATTTATTCAGTTTTTAGGATTGCTTCTACTCTTGTGGTACACTGTTTTGCTGTTGTGGTCCTGGTATAAATCGCAGAAGAAGCAAAACGGTTTATTTGAAGATGACCGGGTGGCAGGTGACACTGTGATGACAGGCGTGCAACCGGTAGTCGTTTCAGCCTCCAACTTCCCGTCAAAACTAATTTCATCGATATCCGAAAATTCCATTCCTCTGGAAGTTAGCGTCTATGAAGAGACCGGTGTAAATGATGGAATTCATATCGATTATTTCTTAAATGAGTTAACCGGGAAACTGGAAAAACTGCTTCCCGAAATTCAATACCAACAATAACATTTAATCACAAGAAAGATGAAAAAGAGTATTCACGGTTTTTTCAGCAGGGGCATGGCTATCGTTGCCATGATTGTTTTAGGAGTGTATAATACAATGGCACAAAGTTCTGCCGGGATTGACCAGGCGACCACGGAAGTAAACTCCTATGTGGATCCGGTGGCCAACCTGATCATAGCCATCGGAGCTGTAGTGGGCCTGATCGGCGGTGTCCGGGTATATATCAAGTGGCAGAGTGGAGACCAGGATACCCAAAAGGCCATCATGGGATGGTTTGGTGCCTGCCTCTTCCTGATTCTGGTTGGCGTTGTCATTCGATCATTCTTTGCTTAAGAAATTACTGGTGGGGAGAACCGGACAGTGTGACCAGGTAGTTATTGAGGGACGGTCCTGTATCGTTCCTCAATCTTCCCAAAAATCTAATTCAAATAGAAAAAATGAAATCATACACCATTCAAAAGATCGATACCAACCTCTACATCAAAGGATTCTCCGGGCAGCTGGTTTACCTGGCACTTTACGGAATCCTTGCGACACTCATTCTCTTTGTAATTCTTTATATCGCTGCCGGAACTTTTGTGTCAGTTGCAGTCTGCGTACCTGCCTTTTTTGCCTGGCTGTACCGACTGAACCGGATTCAAAAAAATTATGGTCACCGGGGTTGGCATAAAAAACGGATTGCCCGCCAACTCCCTGAATTTATCACGATCAAACAACGCATTTATCAGTAGTAACATGAGAGTAAAACCAATACAAGTAAGTCTTCCTGTACTGGGTTTTGACGGTGATATTCTGATCTCCAATAACCTGGATATGGGATTCGGACTGCGACTATTTTTACCGGAGTTGTTGTCTTGCAGCACGGAAAAATTATACATGCTTCACGATACCTTTCAGCGGGTAGTAAATATCCTTCCGGAAAATACCCTGCTTCACAAGCAGGATTTCTTTTTCCCCGAAGAATTTTCTTCAAATAGCGATAGGGCATTGAAGAGAAGACCAGGTTTAACCGGAAACTACCTGAGTCATTTTTATGGGAGGAGGTATCTGAAACATGAATGCTACCTATACGTGAGCCTGTTGAATACCGGCCTGTTAAAAAACTACCTGGGATCTTCGCTAATCTTTTCACGCAAAGCCCGGCTGGAGGAAGCCCGTCTGCAGGAAAAGATCCGGGAACTGCAGACCAACCTGGCCTCGATCTTCCGTCAGGCAGGAATAGAAAGTATACCGATAACCAGAGAACAAGCCATGGGGACAGCCTCTGAAATTGGCCTGATTGAACGCTACCTGACATTAAACTTTAGAGAAGGACAGCCTTTATTGGGAGGAATTGATTTTAGAGACCGTTTACGGGTGATGGATCGTTTTGTGGAAATTCTGAGTCTGAGTGACCATTCGCACTTGCCATCAGAAGTACGCCCCACAAGCGGCCATCCCCGCACCGGGCTGCCCGTTTCACTGGTTTATCCGCTGTGCTGGCACCTGCCGTATGCGCATATTACCAACCAGTTTATCTATGTGCCGGGACAACAGGAAGTAAAAGCAGGGCTGGAAGGCGATTATAAAAAGATCTACAGCCTGTCAAAATTTTCCTCAGAGAACAAGATCAATGCCGGACTGATTGAAAATTTTCTGGACACCGTGCAAACCTCGGGAGAGAAGATCGTTAAAACCCACTATAATGTGACACTGCTGGATACTTCGATCTCAAATTTGAAGAAAATCAAAAGCGAAACGGCCACAGCCTTTTCACTGATGAACTGTTTTCCTTACCAGCACACCTTTGATCTTCCGTTTTTATTTTTTGCAGGTTTACCCTTCAGCACTCAATTACCCGAAACAGAACTGTTTTTGACACAGGTGCCGCAAGCCTGCTGTTTGACCAATTATGAGGGCGCAGTCAAGAACTCAGATTCAACATTTACTATTCACCTGTCGGACCGGATGGAAGGCTGCCCGGTAAAAATTGACCTGTCGGATGAACCCATGAAAAAGAACCTGATCCATAACCGCAACAAAATCATTATCGGCGGATCGGGATCCGGAAAATCCTTTTTTACCAATCACCTGCTGCGGCAATATGCCGAAAGTAAAAACTGCCATGTTGTATTGCTGGATGTGGGGCGCAGTTATGAGATCCTGACCCGGTACCTCGATGAACGACTAAAGGAAAAAGGGGGAGCAAAAATGATTGAGTTCTCAGAAACAAATCCCATTTCCTTTAATCCTTTTGTGGTGGATGGTTCACCGGACCTGGAACGCCGGCAAACCATTCTGTCGGTTATTTACACCATCTACAAAGAGCAGCTTACCGAAATGGAAAAGGATGTCATTGCTTTTTCGGTGAATCGCTATTTTGAGACAAAACGTAAAAAGAAACGTTCGTTTAACGATTACTACGAGTTTTGCAAGGACATCATTCCACGGCTTGCCAGGGAAGAATCCATAGAGTTTAACAGCAACGAATTTTTCTTTATCCTCAGTAAATACTACAAGGGAGGAGAATACGATTACCTGCTGAATAAACCCATGCAAACCGATGAGTTTTTCTCTTGTCCCTTTCTGGTATTCGAGCTGGATGCGATAAAAGACCATCCGGTTATTTTTCCGGTGGCCACACTGATTATCATGGATATCTTCCTGCAGAAGATGCGGAAGCTGAAACGCACGCGAAAAGTGATCTGTCTGGAAGAAGCTTGGAAAGCCATTGCCACACCACAAATGGCGGATTATTTAAAGTATTTTTTCAAAACCATCCGAAAATTTTTTGGTGAAGCCATGGTGGTAACACAGGAAGTGGATGATGTGATTTCCTCACCCATAATCCGTGATGCTATTATCAACAATGCCGATACCCGGATTCTGCTGGACATGGGGAAATTCAAAAACAAGTTTGATGAGATCAGTCGCTTTTTGGGATTAAATGCTTTTCAAAAAGAACAAATCCTGTCGATAAATAAAAATCTTCCATCCAACCGAAAATTTAAGGAGGTATTTATCTCGCTTGGAGAATATTCCCGTGTATTTGCCCTGGAAGTTAGCCGGGCTGAATACTACTGTTACACCACCGAACAAACCGAAAAGGAACAAGTGCTGGAACAACTGATCGCAGACCAATCTATTCTTGAGATTTTAAAACAAATGTAAAACCATAAAAACAAAAAGAGCATGAAAAATTTAATCGTATTCATTTTAATTGTCATTCTTGCAGTAGCTGCAAGTGCAAGCAAAGCTCAGACTCCGGTAACGGATGTCGGAGCCGGAATACAACGCGAAGCCCTCTGGACAGAGGAAGAAGGAATTCTCTCAAAAATCAATCTTTACAATGTGCTGATCAAAGCTCTGAACGGAGATATCAAAGGGCTGACCGGAGAAATATTAGGCATCGATCAGAAAATGCTGGAAAGTCTGGAAAAGGTTTCTCTGTTGATCAAAGATTATAAGCGTATAAAGGAAACCAAAGACATCCTTCAGCAGATCATCGCCATTTATACCGACAAAGTGCCTCTATTAGTACAGGACGGAAATTTTACCACCCAACAGGCGGCTGCCATTGTGCAGAGTTTTGACCTGATTCTGGATGATAGTAAAGCATTGGTCACATCGATTTTAAATATCATCGTTAAAGACAACCTGTTTATGATGGATGATAAACAGCGTTACGATGCCATTAACGGAATCTACCTCAGTGTAAAACAACACTACGGAACAATCTGCTACCTGCACAACAAATTGATGTATGCTTCCTATTTGAAAAGCCATGACAGCGGCGATCTGGAAGGTTTTGCCATGTATTACAGTCTGTATCACTAAGCAACTCAGAACAATGAAACGAATAACAATACTGCTTATGATGGTACTGCTGATTCTCACGCTAACAAAAGAGACAAAAGCACAAATCATTGAGATCAAACCCTGGCACGGTTACTATCCGGAGATGGAAGGAACTTATCCGCTGACTTTTATTGCCTTTACCGGCTGGCTGATACCCATTCCTCATGTTTTTGTACGCACCTGGCCAACGCACTATTATGTGGAAGTGGGTGCACTGCCCGTTACCGATGGAGGAGAAATTGCCGGAGAACTAAAAACCGGTCTTTTACGATTGGTCGCGAAGGCCATCGAACGTAGCCAGATGAAAGGCAGACAGGAAGAAACAGAAGGAATAAAAGTCAATACGGACTTTACCCAACAGATAAGTGATAAATTATTTGATGCCCGCTCGGATGAGTTGAATGATATCTATAAGCTGGCAGCACAGTTTATCAAACTCTACCAAAAAGTCAGCAAACTGGGAAGCCTTAACAACTCAGCCCAAATCCATTCGATCTATGAGAAGGAAGCTGATCAGCTATTAATGCAGTTTTTGATGGTGAACTTGTTTCAGACCGATCATGGGCGCAAGCTGGATGCCTTCTCTGTACTCAGTAAAGAGCTTTGGAAACTACTGGGCGAGTTGGATTATACTCACGGCAAACTGCTCTTTTTTAACAGCTTCGAAAGTCAGCCGCTGAGCTATTCCTTTTTAAGCAAATAACAGTTAACTGCAAAACAAATCAGTTATGATATTACAAGTAATTACAACTAATGATTTTTTCGCATTTACCGATACGCTGGTGGACTCCGGTGTCAACCATGCCCGAATTCTTGTAGATATGGCAAGAGCCATTGGAGGTATCGCTGCCTTCTTTTACATCGCTAAACGGATCTATGAGCAACTGATCGCTGATAATCCTGTATCGATTCTGCCATTGTTACGACCTTTTGCATTGGTGCTGGTAATCACTTTCTGGGGACCTTTTGTGAATCTGCTACTTGCACCCACAAAAGGATTGACGCATTTGTCGGAAGCTGTTTATGCCGATAAAAAGCACATCGTAAAAGAGCGGCTGGAAGACAAACAACAATCCATTCTCTCCACAGATTTGCCTTTGTTTTATGAAAACGAAGAAAAGGAAGCTGATCTCTGGGACAAAGGAGTAAACCTGATCCTGACCACCTACAATATTTTTAGCGGAAGGGCGATTCAAAACCAGATCAACTTTTATATCATGGATGCTACCCGGCAACTGTTGGAATCCTTCTTTGAAGTACTGGTTTACCTGATTGCTTTTCTTCGAACGGTGTTCTGTGTGTTGCTGGTGATCTTTGGTCCGCTGGTGTTTGCCCTGTCCATTTTTGATGGTTTTCAGGACAATTACCTGCAGTGGATCGCCCGGTTTATCAATGTCAATCTTTATTTGCCCATAGCCCTGCTGATCCTTTCCATCGTGCAGGAGATCCTGATCTATGTACTGGAAATGGAAATTGCCCAGATCAATGCTATGCTGATCTATGAGCCCAAACTGTTTTTTGTTTCCAACCTGATTGTGCCGGTTTGTGGAATTATCGGAATGGCAATGGTACCCAAAATTTCCTCATGGATCATACATGCTTCAGGAACCAACTCCGGAGGAGGAAGACTGGTACGCACCGCAGCAGTGATGGCAATTACAAAAGGAGCCATGAAATGACAGGTCAATTTTTCATCTAAAAATATACAAGTAAGAAATGCAAAAACAATTTGATATACAACGCAAGTTCCGCTTTATCGTTTATGTGCTGGTGCTGATCAGCCTCTCTCTAATGGGAGTTAGCAGCTACATTTATTACGAGTCGGTGCAACTGGTGGAGCTTTCGAAACAAAAGATCTATGTACTTGACAACGGTAAATCGCTACTGGTGGCTCTTCGGGAAGACATCAGTGAGAACCGCGATGCGGAAGCCCGGGACCATGTTAAACGCTTTCATGAGCTGTTTTTTACCCTTGAACCGGACAAAACCTACATTGAAAACAATGTCAGGGAAGCGCTGTATCTGGCCGACCGGAGTGCCATGGAGCAGTACCAGGCCTTTAAAGAGAATAATCTCTACAACCAGGTGATTGCTTCTGATATCAGCATGACCCTGCAGACCGATTCCATAAAGCTGGACTTTTCTGCCTATCCCTATCACTTTACGTTTACCGGCAGGCAGAAGATTGTCCGTAAATCCAACATTACTATTCGTAGCCTCAAAACTTCCGGCTACCTGAGAAATATCTCTCGGACAGATAATAATCCACATGGTTTCCTGATGGAAAGCTGGCGGATCGATGAGAACAAAGACCTTGAAAGCATACGAAGAAAATCCTTTTAACAGCTGATACAATGAATAATAAAAACAACATTCCAAATCCAAAAGATATCAGCCGTTTTACTCGCTGGGTAAACGAGCTGGACGATAAAGACAAAACACTGGATCCCTTAAAACGAAAAAGCAAATGGATTTTGATTACTGCTTTTTTGTTTGCCCTGTTCGCCATCTCTTTTATCTGGTTCCCGACAGGAAAGGTAAAACCACAGAAAGTGGAAGCACCCCAAGCAGGACCGGTAATCGAAGCACCAACAAACGCTGGCCATTCTGCTTTTGAGCTGCCCGTTGATTCATTTGAAAACCAATTAAAATCATACATCAATGAAGAAAATTTTGATAAATAATGAAGCGCTATTTATCCTTCCACTGGCATTATTGCCCTTTGTGGTTGTGATCTTCTGGGTATTGGGTGGAGGAGGAGTTCAAGAGGAAAAAGAGAAGCTTGCTCAGTCACCGAATAAAGGAATAAACTATGACCTGCCGGATGCCGATAATTCCATAGAGATCTACGATAAAATGGAAGCTTATCAGAAGGAAGAATCACAAGTGGCACAGGTGTCTGAGGTTGACGTAAATGATACAACGAAGCAGGAAGATGTCAGTATTCAGGATACAATGGATCTGGACAACACCATGTTGGATGAAAATGCCAGTCAGAATGAAATTCTTGCTCATATCCGAAATAAAGAAAAACAGGTACAACAGGAACTTCAAGGAGAACCGGAAGTTCGAAAGAGTGGGAAAAAAACATCTCCCCAATACCAGATTAAGCCTATAAAACCTGTAGTTAAGAAACAGGCCGAAACAACAAAATCAGTAACTCCGACAACCGGCATCGGAGAACTGGATGAGATCATCGATGAAAACATCGTGCTTAACCGAAGAAATGATTCACTGAAATATACGCTTCAACAAACTCAGGGACGGTTGCAACAGATCGAGGCCACACAAAACCGGTCCTTTACCCTGGAGAAAAAACGCTCATCCGGATTTAATCCAAAGGAGACACCGAAGCAAGAGCTGATCAAAGCTGAGATCTATGAGACAACAACCGTCCTGAACGGTAACCGGGTAAAACTGCGCCTGCTGGAAGACACCCGGATCAATGCTCAGAAAATACCACGTAACACATTTATCTACGGGATCTGCAAGATCAAAAATGAACGGCTGCTGATTGAGATCACACAACTGCCTGTTGAAAATTCTTTTGTCCCGGTGAAGCTCACGATCTGTGACATGGATGGAATGGAAGGACTTTATGTGCCTGATAATGCCGCACGAAAAGTTTACCAGGAAGTCGGCGCTTCAACCAATACTTCGTCACTGATGGGCGTTACCAACAATCCGCTAACCTATACCGGTATCCGTGCAGCTGATCGGGCTGCCCAAACCATGCTCAAACGGGTACGCCTGAAAAAAGTAACCGTCAAGAAAAACACTCGGATTTATATCATCAATCAAAAATAATCGTCATGAAACAAACAATATTTATCATCGTATTCTTTCTTTTTTCACTGGCAGGATATGCCCAGAATCAAATAGAAATCTGTCAAAACAAAACCACACATCTGATCGCCGAAGAAAAAATTACTTATCTGCAGGTTGGTGATCCTGATAAACTAATTGCCGAAGTAGTTCCCGAGCAGCCGAATATGGTCCGGGTAAAAGCTGTGGATGATTTTGAAGGCGAATCTTCCCTGACAGTGGTCAGTGCCAATCGCTCGTATTCCTTGTTTGTAAAGTATTCTGATGCGAATAAGATTTCGTATCAACTGGAAGATTTTATCGGACAGATTGCCGGAAATATCAATATCGGTCCGGTACCGGAATACCTGCTAAAAGAATTGTGTGGCCAGATTCTCAATGATTGCACCCAATCTCCGATTCGGACGAGAACAAAAAAAGACGGGATTATATTTCGTTTGCGGAATCTTTACCTGAAACAAGATTTGTTGTTTTTTGAGCTGGAGATTACCAACTCCACAAATATTGTTTTGGATTTGGAGGCCATTCACTGGTGGATCGATGACAAAAAGCAGGTAAAAGCCACCAATGTACAGGAATATCAGGTAGAAGAATTGTACCGGCATTATAATTGGGAGCGCATACCTGCAAAAACTACACTGCGGGAGGTTGTCGTATTGCCTAAATTTATTGTTCCCGATAAACGCATCCTAAAAATCGAACTGTTGGAAAAAGCCCTGGGAAATACCGGAAGAAAACTAACGCTGGAGGTGAAGAACAAAAACATCCTAAAAGCTAACTCATTCTAGTATTCTGATCTTCTAATATTCTAATCTTCCAGAAAATGCTCAACGAATCCAGGGAATTACAACGCCTGCACGAAGGTTTCAGGTTCTTTTCTTACCTCTTACTGTTTCTGACTTTATACATTGACCAGTTGGTATGGTTCAGGGAACAGGGACTTTACATTCCTGAATTTTCTATGGTGTTGGAAAAGATTCTTAAAATAGAATTTCTTTCCAATACCCTTTGGGCAAAGACAGTTTGCATAGCTTTTCTGGCTATTACCTGTATTGGAACCAAAGCAAAAAAAGACAGGGACCTGAAAGTTTCTGCCATCGTTTTGCAGGTACTTACTGGCTTGCTGATGTATTGGGGAAGTCTGTTGATTATTGTTACAGTTCCCTTGGGCTACCTACTGTTGTCCTTCTTTGGATTTGTACTGCTGAATATTGGCTTTGACAATATCTCCAAGCTGATCAATGTGAACCTGATGAAAGACCGGTTTAACCTCGAAAATGAAAGCTTTCCCCAGGAACAAGGCTATGAAGAAAATGAGTATTCCATAAATCTTGAAACGGTTTATCAATACCGGAACAAACAGCACGAAGGCTGGATTAATGTGATCAATCCATTTCGGGGAACCATTGTGATCGGTACTCCCGGTTCCGGTAAATCTTATTCCGTAGTCCTCCCTTTTATCAAACAACACCTGGAAAAGGGATTCTGTATGTGTGTTTATGATTTTAAGTTTTCGGACTTATCAGGGGTGGCTTATAATCATTTTCTTAAAGCCCGGAAGAATAAGAACCTGCCCGAGCAAACCCGTTTTTATGTCATTAATTTTGATGATATCCGAAAATCTTATCGCTGTAATCCACTGGCACCGGAACTGATGGAAAGCCCCATTGATGCTTTTGAATCTTCACGCACCGTGCTTTATAACCTGAACCGGGATTGGATTCGTAAGCAGGGAGAATTCTTCTCGGAATCAGCGGTAACCTTCTTTGCTGCAGTGATCTGGTTTCTGAAGAAGTACAAGAACGGGGAATATTGCACCCTGCCACATGCCATTGAATTGCTGCAATTGGAATACGACGATCTGTTTGAGGTGCTTTCGCAGGAAAAGGATGTGGTGAATATCATCAATCCTTTTATTAACGCACACAAGCGGGGAGCTAACGAACAACTGGAAGGACAGCTGGGAAGTTTGAAAATTGCGATCTCCAAAATTATTAGTAAAGAAATCTACTGGATTTGCTCGGGTAATGATTTTTCGCTGGATATTAATAATCCTGAGCGACCGAAGGTTGTTTGTCTGGCAAACAACCCTCTTCGCATTGAAATGTATGGGGCTGTACTCTCTCTCTTTATCACCAGAATGTTGAAAGTGATCAATCGAAAAGACCAACAAAAGACCTCACTGATATTTGATGAACTCCCAACCATTTATTTTCGTGGGCTGGACACGCTGATTGCAACTGCCCGGAGCAATAAAATTTCTACGCTGCTGGGTATTCAAACCATCGATCAGCTGATTCGGGATTACGGAAAAGAGCAGGCAAATGCAATATTAACCAACATCGGAAATGCATTTGCCGGTCAGTCGGTAGGAGAGACAGCCCGGTTTATTCAGAGCCGTATGGGAAAAATATTGCAGGAACGCCAGTCCATAAATATCAACCGGAATACCCAGTCATCAACTTTCTCAACTCAAATGGACTTTTTGGTGCCGGAAGGAAAAATTGCCACTCTGCCGCAAGGATATATGGTGGGGCAGGTGGCCGACAATTTTGGGCAGCAGGTTGGTCAGCGCAATTTTAACTGCCTGATTGATGTGGATACAGACCAAATTGAAAAGGAAGAACGGAATTATAAGGAGATCCCCGAAGTATATAAAATCGATGACCTGCAGGCACTCCTAGAAAACAACCGTACCCGGATCTGTAATGATATCAGGAAAATCCTTTTGGAAATCAGTAAGGACTCAAAATAGTCACCAGTAATTATTCACCTATTAAAATTAATAAGTATGGAACAAAGTACAAGAATTAAAAAAGAAGAGATCCCTTTTGACAAACTGGAAAAAGTGGGCGTAGACAAGGAATTTGTAAACCGCATGGAACCACAGGAACTGAATGCTTTTTTGAATGGCTACCGTTCAGATAAACTGTATACGGTAAATGCTAAGATCAATGACCAGGAATTTCGGATTCCGGCTAAACTACGACTTCAGAAAGGGGAAGATGGTGCAGTTAATGTAAAAGTGCATCCCATTCAGCGCCTGAATATCCCTGAAAAATTTATGGGACACAAGTTTACAGAGGAAGAACGCAATGCGCTGCTCAAGGAAAAGAACCTGGGAAAAACCATTGAACTAAAAGGAATTGATGGGAAAAAGGACAGTTATTACCTGGCCATCGATCCTAAAACCAATGAGTTGATTCCGCTACGTGCCAGCAATATTAAAGTACCAGGGAAAATAAAAGGAGCTACTTTGTCGGAAGAGCAAAAGCAAAAACTAGCCGCCGGTAAAAAAGTATTTCTGGATAAAATGACCGGCCGGAACGGACAAAAATTTGGTGCTACTCTTCAGGTGGATGCAGCCAACCGAAGTATCAACTTTTCTGGTTTTAAACAGGAGAAAAAACTGACAGAAGAACAAAACGAAAAACAGACAAAAACAAAAGGGGCTAAACAAAAAGTTGGTTAGCCTTAATCCGGTTGATTTGAACTTTGAAAGGGGAACAGGAAAACTGTTTCTCTTTCTTCTTGCAAGCCCGAAGTCCTTGCTATAGCTGGTGGGGGAGGGGTTGGCAAGATGTGATTTTGTTTCACAAAATCGCTTGTGCCTGTCCGGCAGGGACTTTTAATCTGGCGATTAAAAGCTTGATTAATTCTGCGAATTAAAGTCTTAACAGTTAAAATTTAAGATAACATGTCACGATACAGAAATCCGAGAGTAAAAAAAACAGAAGCTGTTCGTGTTCGTTTTACTCCCCTGGAAAAGAAATTACTCCGCGATCGTTGTAAAAAAGAAGGCTATAAAAATCTGAGTAACTTTTTTCGGGCCAAAGTTATGCGTCATCGTGAAATTAAAAAGATAGAAGTCTCCTCTGAATTTACCTCCCTGATCAAAAGACTGGATTTTAACCTGAATAAAATTGGTGTGAACCTTAACCAGGTAGCCAAACAGATTAATTCGAAAAAGAACAATGAGCTCACAGCTACCGACCGGCATACACTAGACAAGGTGCAGCAAGAACTAAAGCAGTGTTTTTCTTCCCTTCAGAAATACATGGATATAATCCGGTAAAATCATCTTTAACTTTTCGCCTATGGTAATTGTGATGCATAAGAGTGCTTATACCGAGAACGTGATGATGTATAATGAAAAGAAGGTAAACGAAGGAGTTGCCACGTTCTTTCATTTTAAAAATACCAAGTCGGCTAATCCGTTTAACTACGATGAAAAACACCGGGTAAAAATCTTGCTGGACATTGAAGACGAAAATCCCCGTGCCTGGCATAAGTGTTTTCATGTATCGTTCAATCCATCCAACGAAGATTATAAAATCATGAACGATGGCACCATAAAACAGGAAATAGATAATATGATGGAGCACATGGGCTATGGACATCAACCTTATTTTGTGTACCGTCACGAAGATTTAGAACGTGTTCACTTTCATGTGGTATCAACGCGCATTGATTGTATTACACATCAAAAGATCAAGGACAATTTTGAGCGGCTGAAGATGCAACGCTTTTTACATCAACTGGAAGAGAAATATAATCTGCCGCTGAAAGAAAAGCCTCAGGAGATTAACTTTCGTTTCTCGGTACGCAGCAGAAACATTAAAGAGAACCTGGAAAACTTGTTTAAACACCTGAATGAAAAGGATGAACTCACTACTAAAGATTTGTATGATCAGGCTTTGTTATCTTTTAAGGTAGAGGTTCAAAAATCAGGAAGAGGCCATATTGTTGTGGTTCTGGGCGACGATGGAAAACCGGCTCGCTATCCGATTCGCTTATCGAAGTTTAAAAATAAACCGAAGTTTTATTCCAAAGAAAACAGGTTGGCCGAACAAAAAACGGTTGAAAAACAACAATTACAACAACAGAAGAAGCCAGACATCTCAGAAGTTGATTTAAGATCAGTTGGAGTAGTGGCCAGAGATCTGAACCGCTTGGTGGAACGCAGTAAATGGCATAAAGAAAATCCGAAGACAAAATATAAAACCCGAAAAAAGAAACGAGGAAAACGCTTCTGACTGAAATTTCGGGATGCCCGAAGGCTATTCTCGATTTTTTAAATAAGAACTACTGAATATAAAAGATTAAAAACCACAGATTATGTTGTCAGATTTTTTTAGAATTAACTTACCTTACGGTATTGCAAAAAACAAAAACAACGAGTGGATGGCCTTTAACCGGGAATATTTGCCACTAGGTTTTAATAGTGAGGATATTAAAGGACTTCCGGGATTAAGCTATCTTGATCTTCCTGTTTATACCGGATATGAAAATGTGCCGGATCATTTACTGTTGGAATTAGCAGACGAAGACCATGCTGTTCAGCGCGATAAAAATGGGGAAATAATCCGCTTGTTTCTGTATGACGATGGAACGAATCCGGTTAACCATTCGGAGCGAAGAGAGGATCTATGGCAAAAGTATTTTTGTAAGCTGCAACGGCTTTCGGAATTAAAACGAAATAGTATCTGGAAATATATGTAATGAATAGATGATAGATTAATAAGTACTAACAAATGAAAGAAATAGAAATTAAGGACAAACAAAAATACCTGGATGAGAATTACATTTTTGAGGATATCCCTGAGGTGTCAGACAGAAAAAGGTGTCTTCATTGCGGAGAGATAATAGTAGTAGGGAACTATAAAGTATATGCAAACGAGCAGGGGGATGAATATATTTATTGTCCGAATGCTCCCGAATGCGATGGTACTATCATTGACTGGATGGATGTTTAAGTATAAATTAAAAAGAGCCATTCAATAATGGCTCTTTCAATGTTAACCCCCAAACACACAGATGATCAGACCGATCATCTATTGTAAATATAATTATTTTAAGATTAAGTGTGGTTATTAATACGATCTGAAAAATCTATCGATTGACATTTTCGATTTGAATCACGCTTTTTTTAGATTTTTGCTGGCCAATTACATAGCTGGGGAAGCCTAAGATCAGTGAGTTATAAGGTTGGTAAGATTGCTGGCTTTCGGAAACCCGCTTGCAGTAAGGCTTAGGCCTATTGAGGAGATAAACTACACACAAGTAATTGAACTAGTGTTGTTTTATCTTTTTATATTGTTAACTTTAGGCTTCGAATAAAAACCATAATGCATTGATCACGCACCCGAATATAAGATTTACAGAAAAAGTACGGTTATACCCTCAAAACGGACGGATAACCCAACCTCATAATAAAGTAATAAATCGAAAGATTGGATTACATATTTTAGCTACAAGTGAAAAACAAGAAACCGAACATGGTAACCTGAATATAATATTAGAAAAAGAGGATTAATAATATTGAATCGTTAATTAACGGTTGGCGCAAGAAAAGATTGGTTTTGCACTCCCGTTTCTACGATTCGAGATGGTTAGGGAGGCCAAACTTGTTGCAAACATATTAAATCGTATATGCTGACCTACAAAATTCAAATTACAGAAGAGTGAAATTCCCTAGTTTAATTAGCTATAAAATAAAATTTTGAGTATGTGGAAAGATAGCGAAACAAATGTAGATTTACTTGACTTTGATTACCTTATTGGTATTACTAAAGACATAATTATAAATGATGAACTGTCGCCTTCTAGTATTGGTGTCTATGGCGATTGGGGAAGTGGAAAATCAAGCTTAATTGAGATGACATTAAGCGAACTATCAAAAAATGAAGATTACCTATGTCTCAAATTCAACGGTTGGTTATTTGAAGGGTATGAAGATGCCAAAACAGCCTTAATTGGTACTATATTGGATGAAATCAATGGCAAAAAAACACCCGCAGGCAAAGCGAAAGATGTAATTCAGAGATTATACAAAAACATAGATTTTTTTAAGTTGGCAAGCAAAGGGGCTAAGTATGGTCTTGATTTTCTATTAACAGGTGGAATGGGTACTGTCGCCGATATCACAATACAAAGTATAATTTCAAGAGTTAAAGATAAAGCATCCGATATATCAGAAGGTGATATTAAAGGTGTACTAAGCAAAACATTAAAAAGCGATGAAATACGAAAGAGTTTAAAATCTTTTCATCAAGATTTCGCTGAATTGCTAAAAGAAACGAAAATCAAACGCTTAGTAATCTTCATTGATGAATTAGATCGATGCAATCCAGACACAATTCTAGCCACTTTTGAAGCCATTCGTCTATTCTTATTTGCCGAAGGTACTTCCTTTATTATTGGAGCGGATGAACGACAGGTAATGTATGCAGTTCGTAAAAAATTTCCAGAAACGAAAGGTAATAAGATTGACATTGGAAAAGAATATTTAGAAAAGATTATTCAATATCCTGTGAAGATACCACAACTTGGTATTAAAGAAGTACAGTTTTATATCATGTGTCTTCTTTTAAAATATGAACTAAAAGAGAAACATCTTCCGATTCTAGAATTTATTCAAAAGGAAAGACAGAAAGATTTTTTAAACTTTTCAATGTCGTTCAGCTTAATTGAAGGCAAGTTTCCTCGAGAAGAAGAAAAATTGAAAGAAGTAATTTCTTTAGCCAATCAATTATCTGCAGTCCTTTCTAAAGGCCTAAATGGTAATCCGAGGCATTGTAAACGGTTTTTAAACTCCCTTTCAATGCGTATTACAATGGCGAAAATAAAAGGAATTGATTTAGATAAGAAGGTACTTTCAAAACTTATGCTATTAGAATATTTCAAAGACAATGTATTTAAGGAGCTTGGTGAAATGCAATCAAATGAAAAGGGCTTTCCAGAAGAAATTAAACTCATTGAAGATGATAAATGGGAAACAATCGAAAAGCTAAAACTTTGGAAAGATGATGATTGGTTTACAAATTGGATAAAAGTCGAACCAAAACTAGGGGAAACCAATTTGCAGCCATATTTCTATTTTTCGAGAGAGAGCCTTCAATTAAGAAGTTCATCCGAGATTCAACAACTCAGCACTGAAGCTGAAAATATTTTAACTGGACTATTATCAGGGAGTGATTCTTCAAGAACCGAGGCTCTAAAAAAAGCAAACTTGATAAGTGATTTTGAGGCTGCCCAAGTTTTAAAGGCAATTATTTCTGAAATTGAAATAGCATCAGAAATTTCTGCTGATTTATTTAGGTCATTTATTTCTTGGGGTGGTAGTCGGGTCGAAAATTATACCGAAACTATTGTGTGTTTAAATGCAATACCAAGTATTAATATTAAAGCTTCGTTTATTCCTCGAATAAAAGAGTTTGCTTCAGCTTCAAAAAAAACCGTTGAGATTGATGAACTCCTTGAAAAATGGCAAAAAGATAATCCAAGACTAAAAAGTGCTATTGGAAACGAATTAAACTAAAAATATGGGAACTTCTAGCATCTACACCGGGCCTTCCGGAAATCCATTATTACCCGATGATTTTGATGACAATCAAAATTCCGAATCACAACATGATGGTAATTCTCCAGATCAAGAGAACAGCAATGCAGATGGAGAATCTACTAATGATAATCAAAACAATAATAACGATGAAAATCGTGGTGGAGATCAGGAAGCAAATAGTAGTGAAAGCAACTGGAGCAATGCTAAAAATTTTATGTCAAGGTATGCATCAGGTGCATCTATAAACTACAAAAGAGCTGTTTCAAGTTATGTAAAAGCTCATGGAGGTTCAAAAAGTGCAGCAAAATCTGCATCAAGTGGTATTCGTTCGACTTCAGGATTTGGGCAATTTTTAAGTACTAGTTCGACGCAAGGAATTAGAGAAACATTATCTCAATATAATATTGAGTATGAAGGAAGAACCGCGAAAGAAATACTAACAGAAGTATTAAATCGTATCGCTCCAGTACCTGTAACAAAAGAGGATTCTGTTGCGAGGAAAGCTTTACTTCGATCGATGGAAGAATTATATGAAAAACTGGATGATGAAAACAATGACATATCTACTTTAGAAAAGATTGATAAAGGACTTTTAAATGAAATGATTCCGATACAAGTAGAATCATATATTTACGAACGAATTATTAATGACTTAGGTAGTCGTATTGAATCAAAATCAACCTCCCCAGCTGATGCAATAAGTAAGGAGAAAGAGCTAAAAGAATATATCAATTCAAAAGTAGAAACTACCTTAAATGGTAAAGATTTCTCACTAATTGATTTTAATAATACGATGAATAAAGAGGTAGAAAGTCTTTATGTACAATGTTATAAGGTTATGGAGGATTTACTATGAATCAAATTATTTGCAAATTAAATGATGAAGATAATTTTACCGTTCAAGATTGCCTTTTTAATATTAATCTAAATGATAAAAAACAATATCATTGGACATTTTATCAAACAGTAAGAAGGCTGTCTCAGTTTCCAACCTTTTTTTCTGCGGAAGCACTTGATTTATTTTATATTTCTTTGATGGTATACTATGCTGACCGAAAAGTTCTCAGAAAAGATACATTCGACTCGTGGACTCGAAGTTTTAAGATATACATGCCTGTTTTAGAACTTGATAAATGGAATAACCAAAAAGAATTGCTCGAACAAATGGTATCATTTCTGAGTGGTGATTTGTGGGAGTTTGAATTCAGAAAAAGAGAGCTAAATAATAAAGAATTAAGAGTCAAAAAGTGGGCGCAAAAATCAAAGAAAAATTATAAACCCATAGCATTTTGTATGCTTTCAGGCGGATTGGATTCATTTATTGGTGCAATTGATTTATTAAGTAAAGAAAAAGACATCGCTTTTATTGGACATTATGGTGGAGGTAAAGGAGTTATTGAATATCAAAACAATGTCAAAACAATCCTAAGTGAGAAATTTTCTCTTGCCGACAAGCAATTCTTTAATTTTCACGCAGCACCTGTTGGTGGTATTGAAGATTCAACTAGAACACGCTCATTTATGTTCTTTACGCATGCAATAATTTTAGCTTCTGCTTTAAATGAACAAACTAAACTATATATTCCAGAGAATGGCCTAATTTCACTAAACATACCACTTACGAACACTCGATTAGGAACTAGTAGCACTAGGACAACACATCCATATTATATGGGATTGTTACAAACCCTACTAAATAATTTAGAAATCAAAGTTGAATTAGAGAATCCTTACCAATTCAAAACAAAAGGAGAGATGATAATTGAATGTAATGACTCTGCTTTTTTAAAAGAGAATATTACAAAAACAATGTCATGTTCCCACCCGGACCAAGCTCGCTATGATAAGGCAAAAGCTCCTATACACTGTGGTACTTGTTTGCCTTGTGTAATTCGTAGAGCAGCTATTGAGAAGGCTTATGGGAACGATACTTCATCATATAAGAATGTGAATTTCAATCTAGGAAATAATGCTCTAATTGACCTTAGGTCCTACAAAATTGGAATTTTGGATTTTAAAAATTCTTCATCTAAAGCAATATTTAGAATTCAAGAATCGGGTCCTATTTCATATAAGCAAAATGAGTTTGAAAAACTCTATGTACGTGGAATGAATGAACTAGTTCAGCTATTAGATAAATACGATGGATAGTTACTTATACGATACACATTTTCATTTAGATTTATTCAATTCGATTAACGATGTAGTCAAAGAAATTGAAGAAAATAAGATTTACACCATTGCAGTAAGTAATCTACCTGTACTTTATTCCAAGCTAAAGCAAAATATCTCATCTAAATACATAAGACCCGCATTAGGATTTCATCCTGAATTGCTTTTTCAATACAAACATCATATTCCTCAAATGTGGCCATTATTACATGAAGCAAAATACATTGGGGAAGTAGGTTTAGATTTTAAGACAGGAAAAGATTTCAAAGAACTTCAAGTGTCATTCTTTACTGAACTGATCGAACGATGTAACCAGATTGGTGGAAAAATACTTACGATCCATTCTAGACAAAGTGCAGATGAAATTACGTCGATAATAGGCGCCTCGTTTAACGGCAAAGTAATCATGCATTGGTATTCAGGTAATAAAATGACCTTGAAGCAAGCTATTAAAAATGGATATTTCTTTTCTATAAATTACTCGATGGTTAAATCAAATTCTGGGAAAGAATTAATTAAGATGATTCCATTAGATAAATTATTATTAGAAACTGATGCTCCATTTACTAAGTATGACAAGCAACCTTTTACTCCAAAGGATATAAAGTATATAGTCGAAGAATTATCAATTCTTCTTGGTATTGATAATGTTAGAATGTCCTCAATCCTTTGGTCAAACTTTAAGCGATTAATAGCATGAAATGCTAAACATGTAGAGAAGTAAAAGTCTTAACGTCTTTCGCATTCATCGACTCAGATATCCCAGTTTTAATTCAATCTGAGGTTTTCTGTCCTGCGGAACCTTTAGCCAGTGCATTGCTGGCTCTAGTGCAGAAAAAACCTGGTATTTTGAAGAATGTTTATAGCTTCGAACATATTGTACCGCTTTATTCAGAAGTGATTCGGATGCCAGGATGGCAAATTTATTCAAACCTGTATCATCAATATGATCAAATACAAATTGGCTAAGATCCTCAATTTCTGCAAAGTTTAACCCAGTATTTGCTTTTCTAATATCAATTAAGATGGAATATTCCTTTCTAAAAAATGGATTGCTTTTTAAATCAGTAATTACTCTCTCAACACTTTGCTGATCGAGTAAATTATTATGGGAAACAATTATCAATCCTAAACTTTCAATAATATGAAGATTCTCACTTGAAGACAACATTATTTCTTAATTGGTAATACAGGGATTAAAGTAAGCGATTTTTTATAATTGAATCACTGTAATCAGTAATATTAGGTGGAATATTGCCACTAAATCCTGTCAAAGTTACTTCGCCGTCCGGAAAAGTAAAGGGCGGCTGAAATTGCCTATTTTTGCCAGCCGTCCTTCGGAGCTGTTCAGATTTTATTCGATAGACTCCATAAAACGAATTTACTCATGGCCATTAAAAGTAAAACTTCTTTCCTTTTACGGTAGCTAAAGCAACAAAAGACTATTAATTCAACTAATTTGGAGGAAAATTTGTCCTAATTGTTCCAATTTTAGTTTCATTTTTCTACATTTATTGTTCAAAATACAATACTAATCTTTTACCACCATCACTATGGACTTAACTTTAGTTGCACCCAAAGTTGAATTGGTTTACACACCAGCTGTTAATTATGCTATTCAGCAGAATAAAATTCCATTAGTTCGAAAGATTGTAATAGAAAATACCAGCGATAATGACTGGGGAAACTTAACTGTTACTATTGATTCTGATTCTGAATTTGTACGCAAGTGGGAACAGCATATTCAATATCTACCCAAGGGACAGAGTATTGAGTTGAACGTTGATGGAATTAAGCTTTCTGCTAAATATCTTTCAGAATTAACTGAAAAGTTAGCCGGTGAGTTTAGCTTACAATTGTCAGAAAACAATGGCGAAATAATATTTCAGGAGAATTATTCCGTTGACATATTAGCTTATGACCAATGGAATGGTATAGGAGTTTTGCCCGAAATGTTAGCTGCTTTCGTAACTCCAAATCATCCTCAAATTGCCAGGATTCTTTCAAGTGCATCTAAATTCCTAGAGAATTGGACCGGCGACCCTTCTTTTGATGCTTATCAAAGTCTAAATCCTGACCGGGTTCGAAAACAAATGGCTGCAATATATGAGGCAATAGCTGAGCTTGACATTGTTTACTGTTCACCTCCGGCAAGTTTTGAGAGAGAAGGACAGCGAATCAGGTTGTGTGATACTATTTTCTCGCAGAAATTTGCAACCTGCATCGATATGGCACTTTTATATGCCAGTTGTATTGAAGCAGTTGGTTTGAATCCACTCATAATTGTCATTAAAGGTCATGCGTTTGTTGGTAGTTGGCTGATTGATGAGACATTTGCTGATAGTGTTAATGATGACGTTTCATTAATAAAAAAGCGAACAGCATCAGGAATAAACGAAATTGCCCTGGTCGAATCTACGCTCATGAATGCTGGACAAAACCGGTCTTTTGATGATGCAGTGAATAATGCCAATTATAAATTAGTAAATGAAGATAATTTTATTCTTTTCGTTGATATAAAACGGGCACGCTTTGGGCAAATAAAACCTTTACCTCAAAGAATCAAAACGGAAGAAGGTTGGGAAATTGTTGTTGAACCGGAAAAATCAAGGCCAAATTATGTCCCTGACGATATTTTTGTGGACTCATTAAATATACCTGACACTCAAGGATCTCTAACCAAACAGAAATTATGGGAACGTAAACTACTGGATTTGAGTTTGCGGAATAATCTATTAAACCTTCGGGTTACACAAAGTACGATTCAGCTCATTTCGGTTAGTCTTAATCTGTTCGAAGATGCTTTGGCAGATGGAGCCGAATTTCAGGTTTTACCAAAACCGGAGGAATGGGTAAATCCATTAAGTGTCTCTGGAGTTTATCAATCGGTAAACATGGCTGATCCGGTTGTTGGTTTATTAAAAGATGAGCTTGAACATAAACGCTTACGATCTTATCTTACTGACGGAGAACTTTCAAAAGCACTTACTAAACTATATCGAGCCAGCCGATTGTCGCTGGAAGAAAATGGAGCAAACACACTCTACCTTGCTTTAGGATTTTTAAAGTGGTACCAATCAGATAGAAGTGAACTTCCTCGTTATGCTCCGATATTATTGTTACCTATTGAAATCATTCGTAAATCCGCTCAAAAGGGATATGTAATTCGAAGTAGGGAAGAAGAAACGTTAATGAATATAACGCTTCTCGAAATGCTTCGTCAAGATTTCGAGATTGTGATTGGAGGACTGGATGAATTACCAAAAGATGAAAGCGGGGTAGATGTCAAACGTATCTTCAATATTGTCCGTAAAGGCATTATGTCACAACCTAGATGGGACGTTGAGGAACAAGCTTTTCTTGGTACTTTTTCATTCAGTAAGTTTATCATGTGGAATGATATTCACAATAATGCAGATAAGCTTAAGGAAAATAAAATTGTAGAAAGTCTCATTTCCGGAGCTATATCATGGGATGCAGAAGAATCACTTATCGAAGAAATTGATCTTGACCAACAATATTCGCCTTCAGATGTGGCTTTGCCCATTAGTGCAGATTCTTCCCAGTTGGAAGCAATATGCGCTGCTGTTCAGGATAAAAGTTTTATTCTGCATGGACCTCCAGGAACGGGAAAATCGCAAACAATTACAAATATTATTGCAAATGCCCTTTATCAGGGTAAAAGAGTACTTTTTGTGGCCGAGAAGATGGCGGCACTCTCGGTTGTTCAAAAACGGCTGGCAGATATCGGACTCGATCCTTTCTGCCTGGAACTTCATTCCAATAAGTCCAAAAAGTCAGCTGTGCTGGAACAACTTCAAAAGACAACTGAAGTAATTAAGAAGACTTCACCGGAAGAATTTACAATTGAAGCAGAAAGGTTACATTCACTCAGAACGGACCTGAACAATTACGTTGAATCTTTACATAAAAAACATTCGTGTGGATTCTCTTTGTATGACTGTTTTACCGGATATGCACAATTAAACGGAGCTTCTGATCCCATAATGTTTGAAGGCAGGCAAATTCAAGCTTTGTCGGGAGAAATGTTTGAAGAATGGTGTGAAACGATAGAAGAACTTCAGAATGCCGGATCACTGTGTGGGCATCCCCACAACCATCCTTTATCAGAAATCAATACAACCAACTATAGTCAGTCAATCAAGTCGAACTCACTTGATTTGATTAAAGAATACATAGAATTACTAAGTCAATTTAAAGAAAATAGGGAAGCACTGTGTGTGCTATTAAAAATTGATACGCGCATATCTAAGCGAGATCAGGATCAATCAATAAATATTACTGCGGATCTGGTTACAAAATTACCAGATACTCCACAGGAAATTATGACAGTTGGAAATGTTGAAAGTACACTGGAAGAATTGATTGTTCTTGCAGGTCATGGAAGTAAACGAGACGATTATAAAAAATCTTTATTAAAAGACTTCAATAATCAAGTTTTGCTATATAATGCAGAATCCGGATTATCAGCTTGGAATAGGGCATCTGAAAAATGGTTTTTAGCGAAATGGCTCGAACAGAATAAAATAGTAAAGGCATTAAAGACATTTTCTAAGACCGGGAAGTTAAATAAACACGATATTCCTGAATTATTGCAGTTGGTAATTAATTACAGCCGGGAACAAGAAGTATTAAATAATAATTCTGATACGATTAAAAAGTTGCTGGGATTTTTATGGAAGAACGAAACGTGTAACTGGGAAGTCCTGGTTGAAATATGTAAATCGGTAATTGAAATACACAAACAAACAATTTCAATTACTGCCGATCCTCTCAAAGCCAGGCAAATTCGAGAAAATATTGGATCGGGGCTTTCGGATGGAATCAGAACCTATCTACAGATAAATGAAAAAGTCTTTACAAACTATATTGCTACCCAGCAACAGCTAACCCAAATTGAAGACCAAATTCATGAATTGTTAAAAATCAAATTTGGAACAGAGAATAATACTGAACAGGATTGGATTGACATTTGGCAAAATAAAGCAATCTTATGGAAGGAAAATTTGGATTCGCTAAGGGATTGGACTACCTGGAACCTGGCAGTAGAGAAAGCAAGAAAAAGCGAATTATCTCCAATGGTTTCAGCTTATGAAAAAGGAGAACTCCAAAGCAATGAAGTATTAAATTCGTTCAAGAAATCCGTTTATCGTCAATGTTCAGAATTGATCATATCGGCTGATTCTAATCTGTCATCATTTAATGGAAAATTATTTGAAAATAAAATCAGGAAGTTTAAAGAGAAAAGCAAGTACTTTGAGGAACTCACAAAGGCTGAACTTTATGCAACCTTAGCATCGGGTATACCTTCTTTTGCACGAGGAGCAGCAAATAGCTCAGAGATGGGCATCCTTCAACGAGCTATACGAAGTAAAGGCCGGGGAATGTCTGTCCGTCATCTTTTTGATTTGATTCCAAATTTATTGCCTCGTTTGTGTCCTTGTATGTTGATGAGCCCAATTTCTGTAGCTCAGTATTTTGAAGCAGATCTATCAAGATTTGACCTTGTTGTTTTTGACGAAGCATCTCAGATGCCTACTTGCGAAGCTGTTGGAGCAATTGCCAGGGGCAAGAATGTCGTTGTGGTAGGAGATCCTAAACAAATGCCGCCAACAAGTTTCTTTTCAACAAATAAGTTTGATGAAGAAAATGCTGATAAAGAGGATTTGGAAAGTATTCTGGATGATTGTCTTGCTTTGTCTATCCCATCAAAACACCTTTTATGGCATTATAGGAGTAAGCATGAAAGTTTGATAGCATTTAGTAACTCTAATTATTACGATAATAAGTTGATGACTTTTCCTTCGCCTGATGACTTAGCAAGCAAAGTAAGTTATGTGCATGTGCCGGGGTATTATGACCGGGGGAAAACAAGACAGAATAAGTTCGAAGCTTCCGCAATTGTGGAAGAAGTCCTGAAACGATTATCAGATACTTTATTGTCTCAACGAAGTATTGGTATCGTAACATTTAGCTCTACCCAACAAAATCTAATAGAAGACTTGCTCAATGAAGCATTAAAAAATCAACCGGAGCTAGATGCCATTGCGATGGAATCATCTGAACCAATATTTATCAAGAATTTAGAGAATGTGCAGGGGGATGAACGCGATGTGATCCTGTTTTCGATGGGATACGGGCCGGATAAAGATGGCCACGTAACCTTAAATTTCGGACCACTAAACCGTGAAGGAGGATGGAGAAGATTAAATGTTGCAGTTTCCCGGGCACGGTACGAGATGAAAGTTTATTCCACGCTTCGTTCAGATCAGATTGATATAACCAGAACTGCTTCAGAAGGAGTCGCCGGAATTAAAGCCTTCCTGGAGTATTCAGAGAAAGGAAAGATTGTCCTAACTCAGAAAAATTATGAAAGAAAGGCGAAGCATAACTCATTTGAAAAGCTGGTTGCTGAGGAAATTGAAAAAGCAGGATATACTGTTCATACCGATGTCGGCTGTTCAGGTTATCGCATTGATATTGGTGTTGTAAATCCGGAAAATACCTCTGAATATATTTTGGGAATCTTAACGGATGGAAATAATTACCGGTCGGCAACAACAGCAAAAGATCGGGAAGTAGTTCGAATGGATGTACTAAAGCTCTTGGGATGGAACATTTATAAGCTATGGTCCCCTGATTGGTGGGATAATCCCAAAAGAATAGTACAAGAAATTTTGGATGCCATTCAGAGTGCTCTTAATCCGAAAGAATTAATCCCGGAACCAGAAAGACAGACAGAACCTGAATCGAAATACGAAAAATTTGCTGGTGTTAAACTTCAGGGTATAACCCAACAAGTTATTCAACCAGAGACAAAAGAAGATGAAAAGTACTTGGTTTGTGAACTACCTTATACCTCACTAATTGTTTCTGATGAATTTTTTGATACGCGATATACCAATAGAATTCTTGAACAAATTAATAGTGTAATTGAGAGTGAAGCACCCGTAAGCCAAACTTTATTGTCAAGGAGAATATTGAATGCGTGGGGTATTACAAGGCTTGGTGTAAGACTAAATAGTCATCTTCTGTCCCTGTATAAACGACTAAATCTGAAACAAACCCGGCAGAATGGAAGTGTCTTTTATTGGCGACAAGATCAGGAACCTGAGAATTACGACAAATTCAGAGTTCCTGGTGATGATTCAGATAAACGGAATGCTGATGATCTTCCCAAAGAGGAAATCGTAGCAGGTATCAGGGAAATACTTTATAACCAGATAAGTCTGCCGGAAGAAGACCTGGTTCGTGAAACAGCCCGATTATTTGGCTATGCGCGTTTAGGAGGGAATGTGGAACAAGCCATGAAGCTAGGTATTGAATATGCTTTACAGAAAGGAAAAGTAACCAATAACAACGAACGAATAATATTAACCTAACCAAATTTAAAATGAATTTTGTAGCGATTGACGTAGAAACGGCCCAGGGTAGACGATGGAGTATTTGCCAGATTGGGTTGGCTATTGTCGAAAACGGAGAAATTACCCAAACAATTTCACGGCTTGTACAACCTCCCCGGAATGAGTATTCGGAATGGAATATCAGGGTGCATGGAATTACCCCTGACATGACCTCGAATGCACCATTTTTTAAGGATGTTTGGAACGAAATACAACCATTGGTAGAGGGGAATAAACTTGTTGCACACAATTCATCATTCGATATCAATTGTTTGGAACAGACCCTGGATTTTTATGGGCTCCCAATACCAAATATGGAATGTGACTGTACCTACGCCAGAACCGGAGTAAAACTAAACGAAATTTGTGATGCTTTTGAGATTGAATTCACAAACCATCACAATGCTGTCAGTGATGCTGAAGCGTGTGCTAAAGTTTATCTGAAATTATTAAATGGGCTAGAACCTGATTTTTCAAAAATTGCGCCTCGCATACCTAAATCTGGAAATCCCTTCCAGCAGGAAGGACATGAACGGCTTTGTGGTAATGTTCTAAAACCTGATTTGGAAAATGCCGATAGTAATAGTCCGTTTTACGCTAAGAAGGTTGTATTTACAGGTGTGCTGAACACGATTAAAAGAAAAGAGGCTGCTGCCTTGGTCAAAAAGCTCGGAGCAGACATTGATACGTCGATAACTAAACGAACCAACTTTGTCATCACTGGTTCGGCTCCTGGACCTTCCAAAATGAAGAAGATCGAGCAGTTTAATTCTCAGGGATGCGATATCAGGATTATTTATGAAGAGGAGTTTTTGAAGATGTGTAAACATTAATATTACTCTCAACTTAATTTCCATAAATTATGTACATTAACAAAATAATAGTTCAAAATTTCAGGTTACTGAAAAACTCTATACTTGACTTAGAGAATCAAGAGGATAAAGACCTTTCAATCCTTATCGGTAGAAATAACAGCGGTAAAACATCGTTTATAATGCTCTTTGATAAATTTCTAAAAAAATCATCATCGTTCAATTTTGATGATTTTCCGGTATCATTAAGACAGAGCATTTTTGAAATAAATGAAGAAACTGATATTAATGATATTTCAATTAGGCTTATTATTGAAATAACATATACAGATAAAGATAATCTTGAGAATTTATCTGAATTTATTCTTGACCTAAACCCTTCCGAAAATAAAGTACATATACTGTTTGAATGTAGTATTGATAAAAAAAGACTTCTTAAAGAGATTGAAAGTGTTAAACCTGAAAGCCGTAAGCGGTTTATAAAGAAAAATCTGTGTAATTACATAAACACTAATATATATACGTTTGATACATACGATAACTTAAAAGCTGAAAATAGGAATAAGCTTATCGAGAAAGATAAAAAATCCATTGACAACTTAATTAATTACCAGGTTATCCATGCAAAAAGAAGTGTTGCAAGTTCCGAAGCCGGTGAAAGCTCAAAAAAGGTGCTTTCAAATTTGGCTACAAAATACTATGATAAAAAAACAGAGAATCAACTTTCATCAGACGACCTGGATGTAATTAATACTTCACTTCTTGAAATGGATAAAACCCTTGAAGGAAAGTATGAAGAATTCTTTGATAACTTTTTAAACAAATCAAAGGACTTTCTGGCTATGACCGAATTGAGGGTTGTATCAGACTTAGAATCAAAAGAAATTATATCAAATCACTCCAAAATTGTGTATGGTTCAGAAGATGAATCATTGCCTGAGCATTTAAATGGGCTTGGCTACATGAATATTCTTTATTTACTGTTGCAATTAGAGATTAAGAAAGAATTTTTAATAGAAGGCAATAAAGACATTAATCTACTTTTCGTAGAAGAACCTGAAGCTCACACGCATCCACAAATGCAAACAGTCTTTATCGAAAAAGTAAGGACTATTTTAGAAGATATTCCAGCACTACAAACATTTATTACCACTCACTCATCCCACATTGTTAAGAATAGTAATTTCAAGGATATAAGATATTTCTACAATGACCTAGGCAATAGAATTGTAACAATCAAGAACTTTTATACTGAACTCCAAAAGAAATATGAAAAGGAAGAAGATGAATTTAAATTTCTAAATCAATATTTATCTATTGCCTCTGCGGAGTTATTTTTTGCTGAGAAGATAATCTTTATTGAAGGGCTTACGGAAAAACTACTTCTTCCATATTTTATTCAACAATATGATAAGACCAATACTGATGAAGTTTTGCTGTCATCTCAAAACATATCGCTACTAGAAATTGGAGCAAATGCTAAAGCATTTAGCCACTTTATAGATTTCTTAGGCATAAAGGCTTTAATAATAACTGATATTGACACAACAAAGAAAAATGCAAATGGCAGATATAGTGCAGAACCTGTAAAAAATGCAACACATATTAGCAATGCTACTATAAAGCATTTTTATAAAGCTCCCGATTTTAGCCAAATCAAAGAATGGAGTGATTGGTTTATTAATCTGAAAGAGGATAAACATCACAAAGAAGATTCAAATATAAAATTGTCATTTCAGCTTGAGGAAAAAGGTTATCACGGAAGAAGCTTTGAAGAATCTTTTATTAGCATTAATGTAGATAATTTAAAAGCTAATATTTCAGAAGTTAAAGGGCTTAAAGATGATGCAGACGAAAGTCTAAATTCGATTGATGATATAGATGAATTAACGAAAAGCATTTTAGAGAAAAAATCTGATTTTGCCTCGTCATTACTTTGGTTAGCACTCACTAAAGATGTTGATTGGAATATGCCTTCATACATAAAAAAAGGATTAGTATGGATAGCAAAATAACAGCATTAGAGCAAGTATTTAACTGTATAAGGGAAGAGCAAAATTTTGTTCTTCAAGGTGGTGCTGGTAGTGGTAAGACTGAATCCCTTAAACGTGTAATTGAGCATATATCAAAAAACTATCCTGGAAAAAAAATTGCTTGTATTACACATACCAATTTAGCAGTTGATGAAATTAAGTCTAGGGTTGATGATGATTATACCATCTGTACAATTCACTCTTTCTTAAACGACTTAATAAAAGACTACAAGAAAAATCTTCATGAGGTTATTGGTGAAATCTTCAAACTTAAAAAAGTCGATAATGGAGAGCATAAGGATTATAAAAAGTGCTATGAAAAATATGCTTCAACATTGCATTCTGTGTTGAAAGAAACAGTACCAAAGGTAGTTGGTAAAAGAGAGTACGATAAAGAGCCAGATAGATTCTATAATGAATTAAATGCAAATATTGAGAAGCTTAATTCTGAAATAGAAGTTTTAATAAAAGAAATAGATTTCAATGAGGTAAGGTATAATGAAACAAGATTTGACAGCTTTAGAGATTTGTCATTTGGACATGATAGTCTACTTGTAATGGCATCCTTGCTATTTGACAATTATTCTCTGCTCACAAAAATATTACAAGATAAGTACGACTTTATTTTTGTAGACGAGTACCAGGATACCAACAAGGCAATTGTTGATATTTTCCTGAATAAAATTCCTTCAGATAGTAAAACTATAATTGGGCTTTTTGGTGACTCAATGCAGGGTATTTATGATGATGGAATTGGAGATGTTGAAGAATATATTGCAAATGGATTGCTTAAAAAAGTTGAAAAGGAAGATAATTATAGGTGTTCAGAACAGGTTATTGAATTTATAAATCAACTTCGCGATGATGGCTTAAAACAAGAAGTAGCTTTTAAAACAAAGAATGGCGAAGTAGAAACAAAAATAGATAGACAAGGTGCAGTTAAGCTTTATTATTCCATTTATGACGGCTCAAGAACCGCAAGTGGTAATCCTCAGAATAAAGAGGAATATTTACAACATCTAAATTCAGTAATTAAGCATGTTGATGATAACAATTACGGTTATAAAAAGCTAATGCTTACAAATAAGTCCATAGCCAGCGAAGTAGGCTTTGAAAATCTATATAATGTATTTAATGACAGATATGTTGATGTTAAGGAAGAAATTGAAAAAGATTTAACTAGACTTCAACTTTTAGATTTAGCAGAATTATCCAAAGCGTATTCAACAAAGGATTATAATTTCATTATTACAGAACTGAAAAAAGCTGGATTTCTGATAACTACCATTGAAGATAAAAAGAAAATCAGTTCTATTCTTGATAAAATAGTAGCTTCCGAACATGGAGCAATTGAACTTTTGGAACTTGCTTTTGAAAATAGACTTCTTAAAAAGTCGGATTCATATAGTTCATACATTGATAGAAAAGATTCATTTTTGACTGATATTAAGGATGATGAGTTTTATCCTACTTTTAAAACTTATTATGAAGGTGGACAAAACACATTTACCAAGATGGCGAAAGAAGTCGATGGATTAAACGAAGAAGTATTTAAAGAATTCCAAAGGTTATATAAGAAAGAAAGATTCTACAATGATTTGTTTTCTAGTAAGATAAAGTTTAAAGAGATTTTAAACTACTTCTCTTATTTGAATGAAGAAACAAACTACATAACCATGCACAAGACAAAAGGGTCGGGTATTGAAAATGTTATGGTTGTGTTAGATGAATATTTTTGGTATCAGAAGTATAAGTTTAAAACAATCTTTGATGAAAGTGAAATTGACACTACAAAGAGGTTGTACAATCAAAAGTTATTCTATGTAGCATGTTCAAGAGCTATTGATAACCTAATCTGCATTAGACTTATTGCTCCTGATGAAAAAGATGATTTGTTAGGTTATTTTTCGAACTATGAAGAAATAAAAATATAGGATGAATTAGCTTTACTCATAAAAAATTAGAGAAATTAATCAATAATGAAAATACTCCATACATCCGACTGGCATTTAGGTAAACGGCTCGATGATTTTTCCAGACTAGAAGAACAAGAAGCAGTTTTGCAGGAAATTTGTGAAATTGCGGACAATGAACAAGTCGATGCAGTGCTTGTGGCAGGCGATTTGTTTGATACATTTAATCCACCCACCGAAGCAGTAGATTTACTATACAAAACCTTGAAGCGATTAACCAACAACGGTCGCCGTCCGGTTGTTGCTATAGCAGGTAATCACGATTCGCCCGACCGCATTGAGGCACCCGATCCGCTGGCTCGCGAGTGCGGGATAATTTTTGCCGGATATCCAAATTCCCGTATTGCTTCGTTTGAACTGGAATCAGGTATGAAAGTGTTAAACAGCGAAGATGGTTTCCTGGAAGTACAACTCCCGGAAACTCCAGTGCCTTTGCGAATATTACTTACACCTTATGCCAACGAATACCGCCTGAAAACCTGTCTGGAAGTGGAAAACAGCGAAGACGAATTAAGAGCAGTACTTCAGAAAAAGTGGGAAGCACT